>JADZBT010000001.1 GCA_020851915.1 Alphaproteobacteria bacterium
GGCGATGCTGACAGGAAAGACGAAAACGGATCCGGATACCGCCATCACCGAAGCGGCGAGCAGCCCCATCACCCCGGTCACCGCTGCGCCGAATCCCCCCCTGCCGCTGATGGCTCCCTCCGCCGATGGCCCCTCCGGCGTCGCGACACCGCTGTCACAATTCCACGATGGCTACCGCAAGGCATTGCTGCTTTCTGCGATGCCCTCCTCGGGGGCGGCCCTGCTCGCCTGAGTTTTTTCTTCCGTGTCATATAGTTGTCATGTTTTTCCCCTAGACTCGTGGCATTCGACGCCATGGGGGAGATATGCCGGCCACGACCATAAAGAAATTCACCGAACGCACAGAGGAAGAGCGCGCCGCGATCATCAACGCACGGCGGGAGGCAGGCGCCACGGGGGTCGGGCTGTGTCTGGCGGTCAACGGCAGCAGCGGTGCGGCGCGCACCGATGCGAACGGCCATATGACGCCACAGACCGTCGTCAGCGACATTCTCGATTGCGCGATGGCCCATCCCCTTGCGATGGTGCATTTCCACGCCCGCACGCCGGAGGGGGCACGCTGGCTGGATACGGGTTTCACGCAAGAGGTGCTATCACTCTCGCGCCAAGCCGCACGCCGCGCACGCCTTTGCGCCGAGGCCCCCCCGCTGATGAACACCTCCACCAGCAACTTCACCCCGCGCGATGCCGAACACGCGCAGGGACATGACGCCAGCTTCTCTCCTATCTCTGGCCACGTGCGCCCGGACATCGCCTCCCTCACCCCCGGCGACTTCCCGGATTTCGGCGGGTCGATGTATCTCAACCCGCCGGAGAAGGTCACGGCGCTCGCCCGGCAGATGAAGCGCCTCGGCATCAAGCCGGAGCTGGAAGTGTTCTGCGAAGAGAATCTTGAGGACATCATCGCCCTTTACCGTCAGGGGCGCGAGCAGGGCGCGGACGGCACATGGCGCATAGTTCATCCTCACAAGGTGTTGCTCGCGGATCCGATCCACATCCAGTTCGTCTTCGGGGCGCGCAGGGGCGCGGACGACACGGCCATCGACTTCACCGATAAGCAGGGCCACCATTACGACCGGATCGGCGATCTACCGGAAACCTACCGCCCCCTCACCGTCACGAACGTGAAAGACGATACGACATTCCGTAACGAACTCGACGCAAAATTCGAGCGGCTGCTCTCCCACCTGCACGAGGCGCTGCCCGATGCGCGCTGGTCGGCCTTCGGCATTGGCCGTTACCGCGACCCGGTGATGCGCGCCGCGCTCGAATGGACGCAAGGCTCCGGCCCGGTGGTGCTGCGGACCGGCGTGGAGGACGGCAACAGCGTCTATGACCCGGAAGAACGCAAGAACCTCACCAACGCGGAGCTGCTCACCCATCAGGCCGAGAAAGTCGTCGCGCTGCGAGACACGTGGCAAAAGGCAGGCATCGCGACGGACACGCTGGCGCTGGAATCCCCCGCCGCGATCAGCCATGCGCTGGGCACGGCCGGGCACAGCATGAAGCGTTAATCGCGCTCCCCGAACAGCGCCGTGCCGACGCGGATATGCGTCGCGCCCAGCATGAGCGCCGTGTCGAAATCCCCGCTCATGCCCATGCTGAGATTCGGCAGATGGTGTGCCTTCGCGATATTCCGGAGCAGCGCGAAATGCGGCGCAGGTTCTTCCTCGGCGGGCGGGATGCACATCAGCCCGGTGACGGGAAGCTTCAACTCGTGGATACAATAATGAATGAACGCGCCCGCTTCTTTCGGCGCGACACCCGCCTTCTGCGGCTCTTCCCCCGTATTCACCTGTATATAGAATTCTTTCGTCCTGAACTCCTCGCCCTGAGCCCTGAGCCCTGAAACCTCTCTCGCCAGTTTCTCCCGATCCAATGTTTCAATAACATCGAACAGCGCGAGCGCCTCTTTCGCCTTGTTGGTCTGCAACGGGCCGATGAGGTGCAGCACCACATCCGGAAACGCCGCGCGCAGCTCGGGCCATTTCTCTTTCGCTTCCTGTACGCGGTTTTCGCCGAAGACCCGCTGACGGGCGTCAAGGGCATCGCGGAGTCGTTCCACGGGTTGGGTCTTGCTCACCGCGACGAGGGTCGGGCGCGGAACCGCAAGCGGCGACTGGCGGCAGGCGTCGTGCATGCGTGCGTGGATCGCGGACAGGGATTCGAAGAAATGGGTCATGGATTCCTTTACGGTTCGGCATGCAAGTCTTTTCTTATACGCATTCCCCCTTTGCAGGCAAGAGAAGCGGCCCCCTGTGGAACGGGGGAAGGGCCCGGCTGGGGATAAGAATTTTATTCCGCTGAAATGTAATTATTTTATCCTCTGCGCTCCCGACTTTATGGCTCAAACCCTCATGTTGCACATTGGCCACAGAGGGGTTCGAAAGCGGTTTATGGGGGTGCTGGAATAGGGGAAAGCGGTTGCGCGCCCGGGCTATCCCCCTATTGTTGTCACCAAAGCGCCCATCATGCGCTTTACACTTATGTGCTTTTTAGTAGCAACTAACGATTGGGATAATGACATGAAGAAGATTTTGTTTGTTACGACCGCTTTGGTAGGCGCGATGAGCCTGGCAAGCGCGGCGCTGGCAGATGCCCCCAAGGTATCTGTTGGTGGTTTCCTGGATTTCCAGGCTGGTGCGGCTGACGAAGACGTAGCTGCTAGCAATGACTATGGCTTCCAGAATGACACGGAAGTGCATTTCTCCGTAGACGGCAAGTCCGACAGCGGACTCGGCTATGGTGCTGTAGTTGAACTCGAAGCGGATTCTTCGGCTGACGCAGATGGCTCCGGCACGAACGCTGACAAATCCTACCTGTACCTGAACGGTAACTGGGGTCGTTGGGAAATGGGCGTGAACGCTGGCGCAGACAGCACGCTGAAGGTTGACGCAAGCACCTTCGCTCGCGGCACCGGCGGCATCGACGGCGACTGGTATGATTTCGTAAGCAGCACCGCTGGCTACATCATCAGCCCGAACCTCCCGCTCGCTCACTCGACCAACAATGTTGAAGATGCGACCAAGCTGACCTATTACAGCCCGCGTTTCTCTGGCTTCCAGATCGGCGCAAGCTGGATTCCGGACACCGGCGACAACGGACAGGCTCCGTTCTCCGGCGACACGAACGCAGGCGATGCTGAAAACGCTCTCGGCCTCGGCATCAACTACACCGGTCAGGTGCAGAACATGGGCATCGCGCTCTCGGCTACCGGCGAGTTCGGCAGCTCCGAGTCCGCAGCAGTTGAAGACCTCGGCGCATGGGCTCTCGGCTCGAACATCAGCATCGCTGGTTTCGTTCTGGGCGCTTCGTACGGTTCGTGGGAAGACAGCCTGTCGGTATCCGGCTCGGATTCCGACTACTGGACCGCTGGCGGTGGTTATGATTTCGGACCGTTCGGTTCGAGCCTGACCTACCTGAACAGCGAAGCTGGCAGCAACGAGTTCGACAATCTGTCGATCGGCGTTGACTACGAGCTGGCTCCGGGCATGACCCCGTACGTAGAAGCAAGCTTCTTCGATATGGACGCTCCGGGCGTGGCGCTGGATAACAGCGGCACTGTGTTCCTGGTTGGTTCGCAGCTGAACTTCTAATTAGAAGTCCGCAAGCTAAGAGAAAGGGCGGTGCGGTTGCACCGCCCTTTTTTGTTGTGCCCATTTTTTGTTGCGCTATGGCCGGGACCGGGCTAGACACCAAGGGAGACAAAAACAATCGCGGTGAATGGCTTAATATATGACCAAGAAAACACTGATGATCTTCATGGGCGCGCTGGTGCTCGCCACGGGCTGCAGCGGCAGCAAAACCGAACACACCTACCCCATCGACCCCGAGGATGCGCGCCGCGAGCGGCGTGGTCACCTCGCCTCCGAGGAGGGCGGCATCTCGCTGTTCGGCGGCGACAAGGACAATGCGGGCGCGGGCAGCGGCTCCGGCATCGGCGTCAACAGCTTCCTGTGGCGCGCCACGCTCGACACCTTCTCCTTCATGCCGCTGGCCTCGGCGGATCCGTTCGGCGGCGTCATCATCACCGACTGGTACGAAGACCCGGAGACTCCCGGCGAACGCTTCAAGGCCAAGGTCCTTATCCTTGATAAAACCCTCCGTTCCGACGGCGTGAAAGTGCGTATCTTCAAGCAGCGCAAGGAGAACGGCGAGTGGGCGGACATGAAAGTCTCCGACACGCTGCCCAAGCAGCTTGAGGACGCCATCCTCACCCGCGCCCGCGAACTGCGTATCAAGCAGGGCAAGTAATAGGCGTTTCTATGATCCCGCTTTTTCCTGACATGATTGCACCCCCTCACCCTGCCCTCTCCCCCGCTGGGGGAGAGGGATGTGCAGGCTTGGCGAGCATCGCGAGCCTAGCCGTAGCTGGGTGAGGGGGACACGGACTTCTCCATGAGCAACGAACCTCTCGACCGTTACAACGCACGCGAAACCGAAGCGCGCTGGCAGAAGATCTGGGAAGAGCGCAACACCTTCCGCGCCTCTGAGGATGCAAGCAAGCCGTCCTATTACGTGCTGGAGATGTTCCCCTACCCGTCTGGCCGCATCCATATGGGCCATATGCGTAACTACACGCTGGGTGATGTCGTAGCGCGCTATCGCCGCGCCAAAGGCTTCAACGTGCTGCATCCGATGGGCTGGGACGCCTTCGGCCTTCCGGCAGAGAACGCCGCCATGGAGCGCGGCGTCCACCCCGGCAAATGGACCTACGAGAACATCGCCTCGATGCGCGAGCAACTGAAGCGCGTCGGCTTCTCCTACGACTGGTCGCGCGAGGTCGCCACCTGCGACCCCAGCTACTACCGCCACGAACAGAAAATGTTCCTCGATATGTGGAAGGCGGGCCTCGTCTACCGCAAAGAATCCATGGTCAACTGGGACCCGGTCGACAACACCGTCCTCGCCAACGAGCA
>JADZBT010000002.1 GCA_020851915.1 Alphaproteobacteria bacterium
GAAGCGCCGTCCGGTGGCGATCATCCCCATCGGTACGGACAGTGCGGCGATGAAGCTCGCGCAGCAGCTCCGCGCGGCGGGACATTATATCGAACTGGGATACAGCGGGAACCTCAAGAAGCGCATGAACCGCGCCGATAAGCTGGGTGCGGTAGCGGTAGTGATATTGGGCGAAGATGAGCTGGCGCGCGGCGTCGCGACGCTCAAAGACCTTGACAGCGGCGAGCAGAAGGAAGTATCCCTCGCCGCCGTTGAAGATGCGCTGGAAGGGTACAAGAAATAGAAATTGTCATCCCGGCGAAGGCCGGGATCTCATGCTTCAGAGTGAGAAATTATTGCAACATAAGATACCGGCCTACGCCGGTATGGCAGTGAAAAATGTAGATTTAGAAATATGAGTTTCGAAGAAAAACTGGATTCGCTGCTGGTACGCTATAAATCGCTGGAGGACAGGCTCTCCGGCGGTGGCGTGAAGTCGGACGAGTACGCGAAGATCTCCAAGGAGTATGCCGATATGGGCCCGGTGGTGGCGCGTATCCTGGCGCTCAAGGAGGTGCATCAGGAGATTGCCGACGCGGAGGAGATGCTCAAGGACGCACAGGGCGACGCCGAGATGCGCGCCATGGCGGAAGAGGAGCTCCACGCGCTGAAAGCCGAGCTTCCGGAGCTGGAAAAACAGGTGAAGCTGGCGCTGATCCCCAAGGACGCCGACGATGAGCGTAACGCGATTCTGGAAGTGCGCGCCGGTGCGGGCGGCGATGAGGCTGGCCTGTTCGCAGCGCAACTGTTCCGCATGTATCAGCGTTATTCGGAGATTAAGGGCTGGAAATTCGAGATCATGTCGATCTCCGATACCGGTATCGGCGGCTATAAGGAAGCCACCGCGACCATCAGCGGGCGCGGCGTGTTCGCCAAGCTGAAATATGAGTCCGGGGTGCATCGCGTGCAGCGCGTTCCCGTTACCGAATCGGGCGGACGTATCCATACCTCCACCGCGACCGTTGCCGTATTGCCGGAGGTGGAAGAGGTGGACATCCAGATTCAGGAAAAAGACCTGCGTATCGATATTTTTCGGTCCAGCGGCCCCGGCGGGCAGTCGGTGAACACTACGGACAGCGCCGTACGCATCGTGCACATCCCGACGGGCGTCACCGTGCAGCAGCAGGACGAAAAATCGCAGCACAAGAACCGCGCCAAGGCGATGAAGGTGCTCCGTGCGCGGTTGTATGACATCGAGCGCGAGAAGAAGGATGCGGAGCGATCGGCGAACCGTAAGGGGCAGGTGGGAACCGGCGAGCGATCGGAGCGCATCCGCACCTATAACTATCCGCAATCGCGCGTGACGGATCACCGTATTTCCCTGACGCTTCATAATCTTGATGCGGTGCTGGACGGCGGTGCGCTCGATGATTTCATCGACCCTCTCACGGCCGAGGATCAGGCGGAGAAGCTCGCGGAGCTGTAGAAATAGAGTCTAGTGGCCAGAGTCCAGAGTCGTGGATACTCCACTCGACTCCGGACTCTGACCACTAACCACTAGAAATCACTGTACATGATATGGCAAATGGTCTAACACGAGGTCAGGCATTGACGGAGGCGGCCGCGCAGCTGAGTAGCGCGGGGTTAGAAACTGCCCGACTGGACGCCCGCCTGTTGCTGGGATATGCGACGGGAATCACGCAGGAGGCCCTGATAGGCTACCCCGAGCGTGCGGTGGATGGCGATGCCTTAGCACGTTACCGAACCTATATCGAACGCCGCGCTCGGCATGAGCCGCTGGCGTATGTTACGGGGGAAAAAGAGTTCTGGGGTCTGACGCTTGGCGTCACGGCCCACACGCTCATCCCGAGGCCGGATAGCGAAACGCTGGTTGCAGTGGTGCTGGATGCATTGCCGGACAGGAACGCGCCATGGCGTATCCTCGATCTCGGCACGGGCAGCGGATGTCTGCTGCTGGCGCTGCTGAAAGAGTTACCAAATGCGCGCGGCGTCGGGGTGGATATTGACCCCAGCGCGGTGACGCAGGCGGCGCGGAATGCACAGGTATTGGGCATGGAATCACGCAGCCATTGGCATGTCGGCTGCTGGGCGGAGGGGGTGTCCGGGCCGTTCGATATTGTGATAAGCAACCCGCCTTATATCCCGGCGGCAGCGATTACGGCGCTCGCGCCAGAGGTAGCGGAGTACGAACCGCATCTGGCGCTTGATGGCGGTGTGGACGGCCTCATCTGCTACCGGCAGATTACGGCGGAACTGGATGGATTGCTCGCGCCCGGCGGCATTGCCGCGTTTGAGTTCGGCATCGGGCAGGGTGCGGCGGTGAGGGATATAGGCATTCATGCCGGTCTGCGCTTTGTAACAAGCGCTCATGATCTGGCGGGAATAGAACGATGTGTAGTGTTTAGCACCAATGTGCGGAAAGCGTAGCGCACATTGGCAAGTGCGACGGCGCGTCGCCGCTTATGCGGCGTAACGCAAAACAACGAGAAGGATAATGAATGACACGAGATAATAATAACAATATGCGTAGACGCCCCAATAACGGCGGGCGCAGCAACAATAACAACGGCGGGCGCAGCGGCGGCGGTGGCGGTATGAATCGCCGTCCACGCCATGGCGGCGGTGGGCATTACCGCAGCGGCGGCGGAGAAGTGAACGTCAAGCAACTGACGCAGGCACGCGAAAAATACGTGACGCTGGCGCGCGAGGCACTGTCCGCCAATGAGAAGATCGACGCAGAATATTACTACCAGCATGTGGAACATTATTCGCGCATGCTGAAGGAGCTGGGCGAGCAGGTAGGCGAGCAGCGTCAGGAACAGCGCAGCGACGCCCCCGTCGATGACGGTCAGGGCAACCGCGCTTCCGGCGCGGAGAATCCTGCGCCGGAGCAGAGCCAGCAGCCCTATCGCCGCCATGCCCCCCAGCGCACTCAGGAAGCCGCAGAGGAATCCGTCCCCGCACCCGTGGCGGCAGCAGAGAACACCGAAGATACGGCGTCGGTTATCTCCTAGGGCTTAGGGCATTGGGGGGCGCTGCATACGCACCCGCAGGCCCCTCACCCGTCTTCGCTCCTTCGGAGCTTCGCCGAGGCAAGCCCCGACCCTCTCCCTATGGGAGAGGGAGGAAGAGGCCCCTTCTCCCATAGGGAGAAGGCGGGGGATGAGGGGCCTGATCTATCGGTGTAAATGCTCTACTGCTTCTTCGCCAGTTCCAGGCATTCCTCGAACAGGCGGCATTCCTTGCGGAACATCGCGGAGGCCGTGCCCATCATAGCCGTTCCCTCGACCTGCAACGGGATCAATCGGTCGTCGTCGCTGATATAAATATCCACGCGCGGATTCTCACCTGCCAAGCGCTTCATCTCGTTGTTGGTATAGCCCGCCACGGGGGATTGCTCGTACACGATGTGGATCACGTCACGGCGGCGTTCTTTCACCTCGATGATGTCCTTCCCGACGATCTCGAAATTCACATCCGACAGCCTGCGGCCATCGAACATCCGCATCGTGAATTTTTTTGTGCCGGCGTCCAGCAGCGCGCGCAGCTTCTGTCGCACCACCAGCGCCAGCGTGATGGGGTCCGGCGCGCCGTCGCGCTGTTCCGGCGGTACGGCAGGGCGCTTCTGGCGATTTTCAGGAGGATTGTAGTCTTCCTTCACGATGCGCGCGTCGCCCTCATAATCCAGCACGATTTTGCGTCCGCCACCCTTGCGGCGATGGTAATAGGTATCGTAATGCGTGGGCCGGTATGCCCCTTTTTCCCTCGTGCCATGGATGCTGGTATCGCTCCAGAAGCGGCTGATGGTGCGTACCATGTCCTGCGTTTCGATGACCGCGCGCGCCTCGTATTTGCCCTCGGTCTCGGTGACGCCGATGATGATGTCCCCCGCATAGAGGCCGCTCCAGTAAAACTTATACCAGAGGTTTGCGGTCAGTGGCGCGGTGGCAGGGGGCGATTCCGTTTTGACGGCAGTCAAGGTAGGGGCCGCTTCGGTGCTGTAGGCTGCGGGTGATGCCCAGGTCAGGGCGAGAAAGAACACCCAAAAGAGGCTATATTTCATATTCATGGAGCGCCATGCTTGTATTTTGCCGTACCGCCCCCATATTAGTAGCAGGAGCAATAAAAGGATAGAGCCATGAATTTCGAAAAATTCACCGAGCGTTCCCGTGGATTTGTGCAATCGGCGCAAGGGTTTGCGCTGGGCGAGGGGCATCCGCAGTTCACGCCGGAGCATTTGTTAAAAGTGCTGATGGACGACGAGGAAGGGCTCGCCGCGAAGATCATCCAGCATTGCGGCGGCAATGTCATTGCGTTGCAGGAGGAGTTGCGGGCGGCGCTGGCCAAGCTCCCCAAGGTGAGCGGGCAGGGCGCGGGTGCGCTGCATCTTGCGCCGGAAACGGCCAAGCTGTTCACCGCCGCCGAGGATGCCGCGCGCAAGGCGGGCGATAAATTCGTCACCGCCGAGATGCTGCTGCTGGCCATTGCGCTTGGTGAGAGCGCTTCCGCAAAACTGCTGAAAGCGCAGAAAGCCACGCCACAGTCCATCAATGCCGCCATCAAGGACATGCGGAAGGGCCGCAAGGCCGATTCCGCGACGGCGGAAAATTCCTACGACGCGCTGCAGCGTTATGCCAAGGATCTTACCGCGATCGCCAAACAGGGCAAGCTCGATCCCGTCATCGGGCGCGACGAGGAGATACGCCGCACCATGCAGGTGCTCTCGCGTCGCACCAAGAACAACCCCGTGCTCATCGGCGAGCCGGGAGTCGGCAAGACCGCCATCGTTGAGGGGCTCGCGCAGCGCATCGTCGCGGGCGACGTGCCGGAGAATCTGAAGAACCGCCGCCTGCTGGCGCTCGATCTGGGCGCATTGGTTGCGGGCGCGAAATTCCGTGGTGAATTCGAGGAGCGCCTCAAGGCGGTACTTACCGAGCTGGGCGCGGCGGGTGGTGAGGTCATCCTCTTCATTGATGAGTTGCACACCATCGTTGGCGCAGGTGCGGCGGAGGGCTCCATGGATGCCTCCAACCTGCTGAAGCCTGCACTGGCACGCGGCGAGCTGCATTGCGTGGGTGCGACCACGCTCGACGAATACCGCAAGCATATCGAGAAGGATGCCGCACTCGCGCGGCGTTTCCAGTCGGTGTTCGTGTCGGAGCCGACGGTGGAGGATACCATCTCCATCCTGCGCGGGCTCAAGGAAAAATACGAGCTGCATCACGGCGTACGCATCACCGATGCGGCGATCGTCGCGTCGGCGACGCTGGCCAATCGCTATATCACCGACCGCTTCCTGCCCGACAAAGCCATCGACCTGATGGACGAGGCGGCTAGCCGTCTGCGTATGGAAGTGGACAGTAAGCCCGAAGAACTCGACGAGCTCGACCGCCGTGTCATCCAGCTCAAGATCGAGCGCGAGGCGCTGAAGAAAGAATCCGACAAGGCCTCGAAGGAACGGCTGGGTAAACTCGAAAAAGAACTCGCCGATCTCGAAGAGCGATCCCGTGAGATGACCAGCAGTTGGCAGGCCGAGAAAGACAAGATGGCCGCGACGCAGAAACTCAAGGAACAGTTGGAAACCGCCCGTCAGGGGTTGGAGATCGCCCGCCGTGAAGGCAATCTCGCGCGCGCGGGAGAGCTGAGTTACGGCGTGATCCCCGACCTTGAGAAAAAACTTGCTGCTGCCGAGGAAAGCAAGGGCGCGCACCTGTTGAAGGAATCCGTGACCGATCAGGAGATCGCAGCGGTGGTATCGCGCTGGACGGGTATCCCGGTGGATAAGATGCTCGAAGGCGAACAGGAAAAACTCCTGCGTATGGAAGACGTACTACGCGGCAGCGTGGTAGGGCAGGAGGACGCGCTGGTGGCGGTGAGCAACGCGGTGCGCCGCGCGCGCGCGGGCATTCAGGATCCCAACCGCCCGCTGGGCTCGTTCCTGTTCCTGGGGCCGACCGGCGTGGGCAAGACCGAACTCACCAAGGCGCTTGCCAAATTCCTGTTCGATGACGATACCGCGCTGCTGCGCGTCGATATGTCGGAGTTCATGGAGAAGCATTCGGTGGCACGGCTCATCGGTGCGCCTCCGGGTTATGTCGGATATGAGGAAGGCGGCGTCATCACCGAAGCGGTACGCCGCAGGCCGTATCAGGTCATCCTGTTCGACGAGGTGGAGAAGGCGCATCCGGATGTATTCAACATCCTGTTGCAGGTGCTGGACGATGGACGCCTCACCGACGGTCAGGGCCGCACGGTCGATTTCCGCAATACGCTGATCGTGCTCACCTCCAATCTCGGTGCGGAATACCTCGTCAACCAGAAGGAAGGCGAGGAGAGCGAAGCGGTACGCGCGCAGGTGATGAACGTGGTGCGCGCAAATTTCAAGCCGGAATTTCTCAATCGTCTGGATGAGATCATCCTGTTCCGCCACCTTACCCGCGCGCATATGCAGGGGATCGTGGAGATACAGCTGGCGCAGCTCGCGGCGCGACTTGCCGAGAAGTGCATAACGCTTCAGCTCGATTCTAAAGCACATAAGTGGCTGGCGGAAGAGGGATATGATCCCGCCTATGGCGCCCGTCCGCTCAAGCGCGTCATCCAGCGCGAGTTGCAGAACCCGCTGGCCACCCGGCTGCTGGAGGGCAGTATCGCCGATGGCGAAACCGTGCATGTCTCGGCGAATGAGAAAGGACTGGTCTTCAAGACCGAGAAGCGGAAAGCGGCCTGATCGCCGCGCGTTCGGTGGGGGTATACGGAGACAGCAGGCCCCTCACCCTACCCCTCTCCCCACGGGAGAGGGAAGCCGCCGTTGCACGGCGGCGAGGAGAAAGCAAGATCCCCCTCTCCCATAGGGAGAGGGCCGGGGTGAGGGGCCTGCTCTATCGGGTAGAACGCTTAGGAATCACTGTGCGGCGGACGCCAGATTCATCTTGCGCGCAGAGAGTTGTGCATAAGCGGCATCGAGCTGGTCGCGGTGCTGGCGGAAGCTGGCCAGTTCTTTCCCGCCCAGTTCCACGCTGGCCAGATTCTTGATGACCTTGGGATCCACCTGCGTGCTGTTTGCCAGTACTTCGTAATGCAGGTGCGGGCCGGTGGAGCGTCCGCTGGTTCCGACATAGCCGATGATGTCGCCCTGCTTCACGCTTTTTCCCTTACGCATGCCTTTGGCGAAGCGCTGCATGTGGGCATAGGCGGTGGAGTATTTGGTGTTCGAGTGGCGGATACGCACGTAATTGCCATAGCCTCCGCGCTTGCCGACGAAATCGACCGTACCGTTACCTGCGGCGAATATCGGCGTGCCGGTGGCGGCGGCGAAGTCAAGGCCACGGTGCATCTTGGTGTAGCCGAGGATGGGGTGCTTCCGCAGGCCGTAGCCCGAGGAGATGCGCGCGCCGTTGATGGGGGTACGCATCAGCCCTTTGCGTACGCTGCGGCCGTCGGCGGTGTAATAGCTGGTCTCACCGTTATCGCGCGTGTAGCGGTAGATGGTGAGGTCGCGGTCGTCGAGTTTCAGTCCGGCATAGACGATGTCGCCGTCATAGACGTGATTTCCCGCCTCGTCGTAATATTGCTCATACAACACGTTGAACATATTGCCGGGCTGCATCTCGCGCTGGAAGTCCACGTCGTAGCTGTAGGCATCGATCATCTGCATGGCGAGCGCTGCCGGGATACCGGCGCTTGCGGTCGATTCCATCAGGCTCGACTCGATCCGCCCGGTGGCGAAGGACACCTTGCGCGTCAGCGGAATATCCGCCGATGCGGCATGGAACGTGCCGTCCGGCGCGCGCGTGACGCGCACCTCGCGCTCCGGCTGGGGACGCAGCACCAGCTCAGAGAAAACGAGCTTTTTGCCGTCCGTATCGGGCACGCGATGCAGTTGCAGCGACTGACCGATCTTCAGGCTCTTGGGATTATACACTCCATGGAGAGCTTCCAGTGCGGCGTAGGCCTCGGCCTTATCCACGCCATGCTCGGCAAGCATATCGGCGAGTATGTCGCCTTTGCCGACCTCGATGGAAAGATGCTCCTCCTGCAACGGCACGGTCGGTTCCGGGGGAGTGGGAATCACTTCCGACAGGATCGAAGGTTCCGCTACATCTGCAGCGTAGTAGTTTTTGGATCCTGCGGAAGAAAACAACAGCGGCAGAAACACGGTGACGCAAAGCAATCCGAGCGCGCACTGCATCAGGCGGATACGCAGGATCCTCAGCGACCAGCCGTAGAAAAAAATATCAAAAAGCGAAGGAGCCATGCGGCGTCACCAGCCCTGTTGTAATACCAGCCTATGCGGTCGTACTATAGACGAACTACTATATGCTGTAAAACAATTACTGCATCGGCGCTGTACGGTTGTTCAGCAAACTACTTGCTCGTCGCGATGTATGCGCCGTTCCAGTTGGCGGGCGGTGGGTTCTCTTTGTATTCCGCGATGCGCTCGGCATAGAGTTCGTGCAGATGCTCCAGCGACGGGAAAAGCGCGACGCATTGCTGTGAGTGGGTGAGTGCTTCATCCCATTGCTGCGCGCGGTAAGCGGCGAGCATCTGTGCGTTATGTTCGGCGACGCGCTGGAAGGATTCGCTCTCGCGCATCGCCTTGTCGCCCAGCAGCGCATAGACGAATACCGGCTCGGTCTTGCCCTTCACCTGAAGCAGGTCGAGCTGGATGGTGGCGAAGTCGTCCTTCACCGCGAGGTAGGTACTATGGCCGATGACGACGCTCACGCCATAGGTCTTGGATTGCCCTTCGAGTCGCGATGCCAGATTCACATCGTCGCCCAGCGCGGAATAATCGAAGCGTTGCTCCGAGCCCATATTACCCACGCAGCAATCGCCGGTGTTGAGCCCCACGCCGATATTCACCGGGATGTGCTTTTTGTTTTCCGTCTGCGCCTTGGTTTCGAGCGTGGCGTTCAGTTCTTTCACTGCTTCCAGCATGGCGAGCGAGGCCGCGCAGGCGTTCTTCTGGTGGTCGGGATCGTCGAGCGGCGCGTTCCAGAAGGCCATGATGGCGTCGCCCATGTATTTGTCGATGGTGGCCTTGTGCGCGAGTAGCACGTTGGTCATCGGCGTGAGGAAACTATTGATGAACTGCGTGAGCCCATGCGCGTCGAACTGCTCGGAAATGGTGGTGAATCCGCGAATATCGCAGAAGAGCAGGGTGATGTTGCGCGTCTCGCCGCCGAGGGTGAGCTTCTCGGGATTGGCGGCCAACTGGTCGAGCAGCGCGGGAGATACATAATGCGCGAAGGCGCCCTTGATCTGCTGGCGCTCGCGTTCCTCGCGCATGTAGTTGAGGTAGCCCAGCGCCAGGAACATCGCCGCGATGGAAAGGCTGGGGTAGGACACGTCCACCAGCACGCGCTCGGTGGTGTAATAATGCCAGGCGATATAGAGCTGCACGGTGATCTGCAGTGCCAGGAACAGGAACACGTACAGTGCGTTGAGGCGCGGAACCATCACGATCATCAGCATTCCACCGATGACGATCATGCCCAGCTCGATCATGCGCGCGAAATCGGGACGGGTGAGATTGGCGTTGGAGAGAATGGTTTCCAGTAATTGCAGATGCACCTCCACGCCCGGCATCGCGCCGTCGATGGGGGTGGGGCGTATGTCCTTCAATCCGGCGGCGGATGTTCCTATCACCGCGAGTTTTCCGCTGAGCAGCGCGTGCATCTGCGCGCGGGTCTCCGGCGTCACGTTGAGAATATCCTTGGCCGGGACATATTGCGGTTCCGCGAGATTATATTTTGCGTAATGCACCCAGACGCGCCCCTCGCGGTCGGTGGGAATATCGAATCCCTGCTTGGGGTCGGCGGTCTTCACCACCACGCTTTTGATGCCGCCTTCGGGGTAGGACTTGATGAGATAATCGTCCTTGCCTTGCAACGCCACGCGTAGCATCTCGAGGCTGAGCGATGGATAGATCATATCACCCACGCGCTCGAACAGCGCCACGCGGCGGTAGACCCCGTCGTTATCGGGCAGGGTGGAGAAGAGCCCCAGCCCGTGCGCGGCCTCTTCCAGTTCCGGCAGGTTGCGGACGATCCCCATATATTGCCGCAGGTACGGTTTGGGGTCACCGTTGAGATAGCCGAACCCCACTTTCTTGGTGAGGCGCGAGAGGTCAGTGCTCTCATGCACGCCCACCTGTCCCAGCACCACGCGGCCATGGGCGATGGCGTCGGCGAATACCCGTTCATTACTGCCGAGTTTCTTCAATTCACTTGAAATGTTCTCGGGCACTCCCGGGATGGATTCCGCCACCATATCGGGCGAGGTGCGGTCTTTTTCGGGGAATACCGCATCGACTCCCACCACGGCGACGCCCAGCGACATCAGGTTATCCACCAGTTTCGCCAATACGGTGCGTGGCCAGGGCCATTGGCCAACCTCCTTGAGCGTGGCGTCGTCGATGTCGATGATGACCGTTTGTGCCAGCATCTGGTTATAATCGGGCTGGCGGGGCTGTATCTGCTGGTAACTGTCGAAGGTCTTGAGGCGCAGCGCTTCGATCAGCGGCTCGTTGCTGAAATAATGTCCGATGATGAGGGCGAGCAGCAGGATGCCGATGAATCCGTGCGACGTCAGCCAGGCGAATCTTCGCTTCATTCCTGTAACCCCCTGTTTATGCTACTCTAGC
>JADZBT010000003.1 GCA_020851915.1 Alphaproteobacteria bacterium
GCGATGCACTGTTTTTCTCCCGCGAGCTGAAGGTTGAGGGTGACACCGAGGCGCTGCTCACCTTGCGTAATGCACTGGACAGCGAAGCGCTGCATCTGGCGGAATTGCTGGTTCCCGCGCCGCTATTGCCGGTGGCGGGCGGGCTCCATCGTTCGCTGCGCCATATCCACCATGCGCTGCGTGAGGACATGGCCTGCGTCGCGGAGGCCCTGAACGGCAGGCTGGAAAAACGCTGCAATGCGCTGGAGGAGTCGCTGGCATCGCTCCGCAAGGAGAACGGCGCGTTGCAGGACAAGGTCGCGCGCATGGAGAAGCGATTGCAGAAATCACCCAGGGGAGCGCCGCATGCCGGCGCTTGAGCTGGTCTGCCCGGCCGGGACGCCCGATGCGCTCCGCATTGCGGTGGATGCCGGGGCGGACGTGGTCTATGTCGGTTTCCGTGATGAAACCAACGCCCGTAATTTTCCCGGACTGAATTTCAGCCGCGACGAGCTGGCGGAGGCACTGGATTACGCGCATGCCCGCGATGCCGAGGTATTTCTCGCGGTGAACACCTATCCGCGCGCCGGGCAGCAGGCACTATGGCAGCAGGCGATCGACGACGCGGCGCGGTTGAAAGCGGACGCGGTGATCCTCGCCGACATCGGCCTGCTGGACTACGCCGCGAAGGCGCATCCCGATCTGCGTCTGCACCTGTCGGTGCAGGCCTCCGCCTCCAATCCCGCCTCCATCAATTTTTACCACCGGGCATTCAACGTGCGGCGCGTGGTGCTGCCGCGCGTGCTTACCGTGCCGGAGATCAAGGCGCTCAACGCGCAGATAGACGTGGAAACCGAGGTGTTCGCCTTCGGCGGCCTGTGCCCGATGGCGGAGGGGCGTTGCTCGCTCTCGTCCTACATCACGGGGAAATCGCCCAACCAGAACGGCGTCTGCTCGCCCGCGAGCCATGTGGAATACCGCGAGGAGGGTGCGGCGCTGGTGAGCCGTCTGGGCGGATTCACCATCAACCGTTTCGCGGCGCACGAGTCCGCCGGCTATCCCACGCTGTGCAAGGGGCGTTTCGAGGCCAACGGCGAGGAACAATACCTGTTCGAGGATCCCGTCAGCCTCAACATCATCCCGCTGCTGCCGTCGCTCGTCGAGGCGGGTGTGACCGCGCTCAAGATCGAAGGCCGGCAGCGCGGCAAGGCCTATGTGCGCGAGGTGGTCGCCAACTTCCGCCGCATCGTCGATGCGCTGGAGCGCGGGGAGGCCGTCACTGGCGACATACGCTTCCTCTGCGAGGGCGGGCAGGAAACCACAGGAGCCTACGCAAAAAAATGGAAATGACCTCCACACTGTCATTGGGGCCTCTGCTGTTCAACTGGCCGGCGGACAAGGCGCGGGATTTTTACTTCCGCATGGCCGAGGAAGCGCCGGTGGATACCGTGTATCTGGGCGAGGTGGTATGCGCCAAGCGCCTGCCGTTCAACCAGCATTACGTTCCGGAAGTGTTGGAGCGCCTGCAACGCGCGGGCAAGCGGGTCGTGCTTTCCACGCTGGCGCTGGTGATGGACAAGCGCGACATGGACTCCGTGCGTGCGGTGGTGGAGATGGCCGGCGACATCGGGGTGGAGGCCAATGATCTCTCCGCCATCGCCCTGCTGGAGGGGCGGCGTTTCGCTGTGGGGCCGTATGTGAACGTCTACAACGAGTCCACGCTGCGTTACTTCGAGGAAAAAGGCGCGCGCCATATCTGCCTGCCGGTGGAGCTGTCGGCGGAATCTCTCCGCGTTCTGGCCGCCGCGCGGAAAGAAAGCACGCTGGAAATGCAGGTCTTCGGACGTCTGCCGCTGGCCATCGCGTCGCGCTGCTACCACGCCCGCGCGCAGGGCAAGCACAAGGACGGCTGCCAGTATGTCTGCGAGGAAGATGCCGACGGCCTGACCGTCCGTACGCTCGACCGCGAGCAATTCCTCGCCGTGAACGGTTTGCAGACGCTGTCCTACACCTACAGCCACATGCTGGGCGAGCTGGAGGCGCTGTGCGCGATGGGCATCCACCATTTCCGCCTGTCCCCGCACGATACGGACATGGTGGAGGTCAGCCGCATCTATCGCGCGCTGCTGGATAAAAAAATTGACAGCGGGGAAGCCATACGGAAAATGGCGGTACTTCTACCCGACGCCACTTTCTCCAACGGATTCTATTACGGCAATGAAGGCATCAGGAACATCGCATGACGGGTGACGCGCTGGCAAAGCTGGTGGAGGGATACCGCGAGTTCCGCGAGGGCTATGTCGGCAAGCAATATGCCGCGTATCGCAGCTGGGCGTCCAAGGCGCAGAACCCGCGCGTGATGATGATCGCCTGTAGTGATTCGCGCGTGAATCCCGCCATCCTCACCCATGCCGGGCTGGGCGAGGTGTTCATGGTGAATAACGTCGCCAACCTCGTGCCGCCCTATAAGGAAGGTAAAGATACCCACCACAGCACCAGCGCTGCGCTGGAGTTTGCGGTGTGCCACCTTCAGGTAGAGCATGTCGTCGTGCTGGGGCATAGCCGCTGCGGCGGCATCCGTGCGCTCATGGAGGGCATCACATGCAAGCATGACGAACCCTACAGCTTCATCGAGCCGTGGGTGAATATCGCGCGCGAGGCGAAGGATGGCGTGCTCGTGCGGCATGCCGGATGCAGCCCCGAGGAGCAGGCGCATTTCTGTGAGAAGGAGGCGCTTCGCATATCCCTTCATAATCTCGACAGCTTCCCTTGGGTGCGTGCGGCGAAGGCGCAGCGCGGTTTGCAGACCCATGCCTGGTACTTTGACGTCGGCAACGGGGATATGGAACGCTATGATGCAGGCAACGATTCATTCATCCCCTTACTTGGAACCCCATCCCCATGACACACAACCCCACCTTGACGCTTTCCGAGGCGGAAATGCGCGCCTACGGCCAGCAGGTGCTCGATATGGTCATCGCGCATTGCACTTCTCTGAAGGACGAGATCGTCGCGCAGCCCACCGACCTTGATATGCTCGACCGCTGGTTCAAGGAACCTCTGCCGGAGCAGGGCGTGTCGTTCAACGAGGTGCTGAAAGAACTTCAACAAAACGCGCTCAGTACCATGTCGCACCTCGATCACCCGCGTAATTTTTCGTTCGTTCCCGGCCCCGGAAACTACGTCAGCGCGCTGGCGGATTTCATCTCGTCCTCCTTCAATATCTTCGCGGGTGCGTGGCTGGGGCCATCGGGCGTCGCGGCCATCGAGATGAAATCCATCGCATGGCTCAAGCAACTCTTCGGAATGCCCGCTCCGGCGGGCGGGCTGTTCGTCAGCGGCGGATCGATGGCGAATCTCACCGCGCTGGCGGTCGCGCGCCACATGAAGCTCCGCAACAACCCGATGAACGCCGCAGTCTATTTCTCGGATCAGACGCATTCCTCGGTTCCCAAGGGTTTGAACGTGCTGGGCTTTCAACCGTACCAGATACGCAAGATCACCTCAGACGCGCAGTTCCGCCTGCCGGTGGATATGCTGCGCGAAACCATCAGCGCCGACCGCCGCCGTGGCCTCGTGCCGTTCTGCGTGGTGGCCAATGCCGGCACGACCAACACCGGCGCGGTCGATCCGCTGGCGGAGTTGCGTAAGCTCTGCGACGAAGAAGGGCTGTGGCTGCATGTGGACGGCGCCTACGGCGGCGGCTCCATTCTCTCCGCCAAGGGAAAGGCGTTATTGAAGGGGATCGAGAAGGCCGATTCGGTGGCCATCGATCCGCATAAATGGATGTTCCAGCCCTATGAGATCGGCTGCGTGCTGGTGCGTGACGCCGCGCATCTCAAGGATGCGTTCAAGGTATCGGCGGAGTATCTCGATATTCTGGAGAACAACAAGGAGCAGACCAATTACTGCGATTATGGCGTGCAGCTCACGCGCGGATTCCGCGCGCTGAAGTTCTGGAGGTCGCTCAAGACCTTCGGGCTGGAGAATTTCCGCGCAGCGGTGGAGAAGGGCGTTGCCAACGCGGAATACGCCCAGTCGCTGCTGGAAAAAGATGCATGCTGGGAGATCGTCACGCCCGCGCAGATCGGCGTGGTGAATTTCCGCTTCCGTGCAGA
>JADZBT010000004.1 GCA_020851915.1 Alphaproteobacteria bacterium
ATTGGCGGGCAGCTGCATATTGTCCTGAATACGCACGGGGGCCATGACGAAGCCCATTTCCCGCGCCAGCTGCTTGCGTAGCGCCTTGATCTGCTCGGTGAGGCGGTGGCCTTTCTCGTAATTGATAAGAGGCAGCAGCCCATAGCCCAGCTCCAGTCGCAGCGCGTCGATATGCAGCACGTCGGCGATGGCCTCCTCGGCGGGCTTGGCGGCGGCCTTGGCTTTGTCGGCGGCTTCCTTCTCCGCCTTTTCCTGCTCCGGCTGCTTCTTGAGGTTATTGGCCAGCCACGCCACGCCACCGGTCATCCCGCCGAGCACGAGGAAGGGAAGTGCGGGGATGCCCGGCATCAGCGCCATGCTTCCGATCAGTACCGAGCTCATCATTATGGCGCGCGGGTATTTGCCGAGCTGCCCGAGTACTGCCTTATCCGCCGAGCCGGATACACCTGCTTTGGTCACCAGAAGACCGGCGGCGAGCGATACGACCAGCGCCGGTATCTGCGCCACCAGCCCGTCACCGATGGTAAGCACGCTGTAGGTGTTGATGGCCTGGCTGAAGCTCAGGTCGCGCTGGGCCATGCCGATGACCATGCCGCCGATAAGATTGATGAAGGTGATGAGCAACCCGGCGATGGCGTCGCCGCGCACGAATTTGCTGGCGCCGTCCATGGCGCCGTAGAAGGTGTTTTCGTCTTCCAGCACCTTGCGGCGGGAGCGCGCTTCATCCTCGTTGATGAGCCCGGCGGAGAGATCGGCGTCGATGGCCATCTGCTTGCCGGGCATCGCGTCCAGGCTGAAGCGTGCCGATACTTCGGCGATACGGCCGGAACCCTTGGTGATGACCACGAAGTTGATGATGGTAAGAATACCGAACACGATCAACCCGATGATGACCGAGCCCGCCATCACGAAATGGCCGAAGGCCTCGATGACGTGGCCGGCCGCGTTGGTTCCCGTATGCCCGTTGGCGAGGATGAGTCGTGTCGAGGCGATGTTGAGCGATAATCGCAACAGCGCCGAGATCAGCAGGAGGGTGGGAAAGGCGCTGAGATCCAGCGGTTTGTCGATGAATAGCACCGTCATCAGGATCATCACCGAGATGGTGAGCGAGATGGCCAGCAGGAAATCCAGCAGCCATGTCGGCACGGGCAGCAGCAGCACCACGATGATGCCGATGATGCTGAAGGCGAACAGCACGTCCATGCGCGCCCGTACGCCCTTCATAAAGAGCGGGAACGTCATTGGCCCGGCGGGCTGGATGTTCTGCGCGTTAGCCATTGGCTATCCTTCTAAAACTCCTCCTGCGGGGGGGATAACTATTCCTACCCACCCGTACCCGTCGCGCCGCCGCCATGCCCGTACTGCTTGAGCTTATTACGCAGGGTGCGGATGGAAATGCCCAGGATATTCGCCGCATGCGTCCGGTTGCCGAGGCAATGGTCGAGCGTGGAGAGAATAAGATCGCGCTCGACGCTCTCCACCGTGCGTCCCACGAGGGCCTTGTGGATGTCGGAGCCTGCGGGCATCGCGGCGGAGGCGGATGCTGCTGTCGCCGCAGGTGTCGTGGACTGGCCGCTGAGCAGCAGCGCATGTTCGTCGATGGCCGCGCCGGTAGCCAACAATACCGCGCGGTGCATGGCGTTCTCCAACTCGCGGACATTGCCGGGCCAGTCGTAACTTTCCAGTTTTGCCTGCGCGGCCTTGGTCAGTGGGCGCACCGGTACGCCGTTGGCGTCAGCGTATTTGGCGATGAAATGCTGTGCCAGTGCGGCGATATCCTCGCGGCGGTCGCGTAACGGGGGCAGGTGCAGCGCGATGACGTTGAGGCGGAAATAGAGATCCTCGCGGAAGCGCCCGGCCTTTACTTCCTGTTGGAGATCGCGGTTGGTGGTGGCGAGGATACGCAGATTCACCTTCACCGGGCTTTTGCCGCCGACGCGGTCGATCTCGCGCTCCTGTATGGCGCGCAGCAGCTTGGTTTGCAGGCGGATGTCCATTTCGCTGATCTCGTCCAGCAGCAGCGTGCCGCCGTTGGCTTCCTCGAATTTGCCGATGCGCCGCGCGACCGCGCCGGTGAAGGAGCCTTTCTCATGGCCGAATAATTCGGATTCCAGCAGGTTCTCCGGGATGGCGCCGCAATTCACCGCGACGAACGGTTCGCTGGCGCGCTTGCTCTTACGGTGGATATGCTGCGCGATGACCTCTTTTCCCGTACCCGATTCGCCGGTGATGAGCACGCTGGCTTCCGACGGTGCGATCTGCTCGGCCATTGCCACGACGCGTCCCATCGCATCCGAGCGGTAGATGAGCGAATGGCTCTCGGCGCTGATGGCTTCCAACACCGCCGCGATAAGCTCCTCGTTCGGGGGCAGGGGGAGGTATTCCGCCGCGCCCGCTCTGATGGCCCGCACGGCGGCCTTGCTGTCGGCCTCGAAGCCGCAGCCCACTACCTGAAGGTTGATATGCTCGCTGCGTAGCTGGCGGATCAATCCTTCGATGTCGTCGCGCACATCCATGAGGATGAGCTCCGCGCCATGTCCGTTGCGTAGTGCGTCCAGCGCGCTGTCCACGGTCGGGAACTGCGTCACCTTCGCGCCACGATCGCGTGCGATCTTGCTCGCTGCGCCGAATTGTCCTTCCAGTGTTCCGATGATGATAAGACGCACGGGGTGCGGTTCCTCCTGTGATGGATATGCGCGAAACTAAGGCGTGCAGCGCCTTACTTATCGCCCTTGATGATCTCGGTCATGGTGATGCCGATGCGGTCTTCCACCACGACGACCTCGCCGCGTGCCACCAGCCGGTCGTTCACCAGTATGTCGATGGGCTCTCCCACCTTGCGATCCAGCTCGATGACCGCGCCACGGCCCAGCTTTAACAGCTGGTTGACCTGCATCGAGGTGCGCCCCAGCACCACCGATACCTGTACGGGGATGTCCTGTACGGCTTCCAGCGTGATGCTTTCCTGCATCCCGTCGCCGAAGCCTTCATTCATGTGTTCCGCCATTGCTGTTCTCCTGTTTCATAGAGGGTGCTGCTCCCGGGCTGTGCGTCGCGGCATGCGCCGCGTCCCGGTGGGCGGCTTCGCCCGCACGATTTACGATCTGCTCAATATCATTCCAGAGCGACCCGCTGAAATATTCGGCCGCTCCGTTCTTCCAGTCCACCCGGCAATCCCCGGCGGGAATTCCCGTGCCGTGCTCCACGCGGATGACGCCCGCGAATCCGCTCTGCTGCGCCATGTGGACGATACGCGTCCGCAGCGCATCCACCAGCGTTTCATGCACCAGAATGACCGCCTCCGGTTCTCCGAAAAGCTGCCCCAGACACCCGGACACCAGTTGCTCGATGCGCGTCACCGCATGGTGGGAGGTTTCATGGCCGGTGATCTTGCGCGCGATGGCCAGCGCCAGCTTCGTCAGATCACCCTGGCATTGTTTCAAAAACTCCCGCTGTTGTCCATCTAAGGATAGGAGCTGGAGGTTTATTTTTTCCATCATCGCCGTGAGTCCGGACTCGTAGGAATTCCGTAACGCGGCCTCGGCTTCCGCAGCGGCGGCGGCGGTCGTGCGCGATCCCTCCTCGAATCCGCGCCGTTCCGCGTCTTTCAACTGCGCGTCCCAATCTTCCTGAGCGAGCGTGACCATCACCGGAGCGGGAACCATATCCACGGAAAGGGCGGCATTCATCAGCAGCGCCGCC
>JADZBT010000005.1 GCA_020851915.1 Alphaproteobacteria bacterium
ATCGGCGGCATCGGCATGAGCGGCATCGCCGAGATATTGCATAATCTGGGCTATGCCGTGCAGGGTTCGGATGTATCTGCCAGCGGCAATGTCGATCGCCTGCGGCAGCTGGGTATCAAGGTGATGGTCGGCCCTGCGGCGGAGAACATCGAAGGCGCGGGCGTGGTGGTGAAGTCCACCGCCGTGAAATTCTCCAACCCTGAAATTGCCGCCGCACAGCGTACAGGGATTCCCGTAGTGCGCCGCTCGGAGATGCTGCGCGAGCTGATGCGCCTGAAGCTCTCCATCGCGGTCGCGGGCACGCACGGCAAGACGACGACCACCACCATCATGGGCGCGGTGATGTCGGGCGCGGGGCTCGATCCCACCATCATCAACGGCGGCATCATCAACTCCTACGGCACGAACGCGAAGCTGGGCAAGGGTGACTGGATGGTGGTGGAAGCCGACGAATCCGACGGCACGTTCCTCAAGATACCGTCGACCATCGCGGTGGTGACGAACATCGACCCGGAACATCTCGACCACTACAAGAACTTCGACAACCTGAAGGCCGCGTTCAAGCAATTCATCGAGGGGTTGCCGTTCTATGGCTTCGCGGTGGCCTGCATCGATCATCCCGAGGTGCGGAAGCTGGCGAAGCAGGTGGAGCGCCGCACCATCACCTACGGTACGCACAAGAATGCCGACATCCGCGCGGTGAATATCACCAGCGGTGTCGACGGCTCGCGCTATGACGTCGAGATACGTTCGCGCGGCTCCGACAAGGTACGCACGCTGAAGGGCGTGCGGTTCCCCGTGCCCGGCATGCATAACGTGCGGAATTCGCTGGTGGCGGTGGCCATCGCCAACGAGCTGGAGATAGACGACAGCGTGGTGCTGGAGGCGCTCGGCAACTTCAAGGGCGTGAAGCGCCGTTTCACCCGCACGGGCGAGGCGGGCGGCATCACCATCATCGACGATTACGGCCATCACCCGGTGGAGATCGCCGCGACCTTGAGCGCCGCGCGCGCGTTCCGTTCGTCGCGCAGGCAGCGCGTCATCGCCGTGGTGCAGCCACACCGCTTCACGCGCCTGCGCGACCTGTTCGACCAGTTCTGCACCTGCTTTTCCGATGCCGACATGGTGATAGTGGCGGATGTCTACACGGCGGGCGAGGAGCCCATTCGCGGTATCCACCGCGATGCACTGGTGAAAGGCATCAAGAAGGCCGGACACAAAGCGGTCTATGCTTTGTCCTCGCCGGATGATCTCGCCGCACTCGCGCTGAAGCTGGGCCGTTCCGGCGATATGGTGGTGTGCCTGGGCGCCGGAAGTATCACCGGATGGGCCAACGCACTTCCCGCACAGATGGACGCGCTGCTCGCACCGCAGAAGAAGGCGTCGTGATGTCCGCCGCGCCGGCACATGCATCCTCGCTGCTCTCCCGCCTGCCGGAGGTGCGCGGAAAATATCGTGAGAACGCCGATCTTTCGGCGACCAACTGGTTCCGCGTCGGCGGCCCGGCGGAGGTGCTCTACCGCCCGGCGGATGCGGGCGATCTCGGGCATTTCATGGCGCATTGCCCGAAGGATATTCCCATCACCATGCTGGGTGTCGGGTCCAACCTCATTGTGCGCGACGGCGGCATCGACGGCGTGGTGATACGGCTGGGCAAAGGCTTCACCGATATTTCCCGCAAGGGTGACGTGATACTGGTTGGTGCGGGGGTATTGAACCTTACAGCCGCGCGATTCTGCCAACAGGAAGGCATTGCGGGATTGGAATTCCTGAGCGGCGTACCGGGCAGCATCGGCGGTGCGCTCGCTATGAATGCCGGGGCCTACGGCTCAATGACCTCCGAATGCCTCATCGAGGCGGAAATTGTGGACCGCGATGGCATCGTGCGCTGGATGAGCGTTGAAGAACTCGATTACGACTACCGCCATTGCGGCGGCCTGCCGGAGGGTGCGATTTTCACCGGCGCGGCGTTCCGTGGCGTGCATGGCAGCCCGGACGACATCGCGGAGCGCATGGTGGAGATTGCCAAAGCGCGCGAGGAGAGCCAGCCTATCCGCGAACGCACCGGTGGCAGCACTTTCAAGAACCCGCCGGGCGGGAAGAAGGCGTGGAAACTCATCGACGAGGCCGGATGCCGGGGGCTCACCATCGGCGGCGCGCAGATGTCGGAGATGCATTGCAATTTCATGATCAACACCGGCGCCGCCACGGCGGCGGATCTGGAGGCACTGGGCGAAGAAGTGCGCCGTAGGGTAAAGGAACATTCCGGCATTCTGCTGGAATGGGAAATCAGACGAGTAGGGAAGCATGGCTAAACACGTAGCGGTATTGATGGGCGGATGGTCGAGCGAGCGCGAGGTGTCGCTGGCATCGGGCAAGGGCGTGGCGGAAGCGCTTACCCGACTGGGCTACAAGGTAACACCGGTCGATGTCGGCCATGATGTCGCCGCCGTGCTGGCGAAGCTCAAGCCCGATGTGGCATTCAACGCGCTGCACGGGCGGTTCGGCGAGGATGGCTGCATTCAGGGTGTGCTGGAAGTGCTGGAGATCCCCTATACCCATTCGGGCGTGATGGCCTCTGCCGTGGCGATGGACAAGCAGATGTCGAAGCTGGTGTTCGCCGAGGACGGCCTGCCGCTGGCCGAAGGCAAGGTGGTGACCAAGCAGGAAGCCATTACGGGCGAGGTACTGCCGCGCCCGTATGTCATCAAACCGGTGAATGAAGGCTCCAGCGTGGGTGTGCATATCGTGTTCAACGACAGCAATTTTCACCTCAACGAGAAGAACTGGCCGTTCGGCGATAAGGTGATGGTCGAGCGCTATATTCCGGGCCGCGAGATACAGGTGGCGGTATGTGGCGAGGGCAAGGATGCGAAGGCGTTGGGCGCCATCGAGATACGTCCCAAGGGATTGTTCTACGATTACGAGGCCAAATATACCGAGGGCAAGGCCGATCACCTGATGCCTGCGCCGCTCTCCAAGGCCGACTACGCCTTGGTTCTGGAGTATGCCGAGCGGGCGCATCGCGCACTGGGATGCCGGGGTGTGAGCCGCACCGACTTCCGCTATGACGATACGGCGGGCGATGGCACGGGCAAATTTTATGTGCTGGAAATCAACAACCAACCGGGAATGACACCCCTCTCCCTCGCACCAGAGATTGCGGCGCACGCCGGGATAGGCTATGATGCGCTGGTTGAACGATTGGTCAGGGAAGCCCGATGCGGAAACTGAAAAAGAAACATCCCGCCAAGCGTGAACAGGCATCCCGTAAGGTGTCGCGCCAGCGTGCTACCCGCCGATGGATGCGCCATGCGACGCGCATGGCAGTCGTGGCGGCGGTGCTGGGCGTGGGCGGTTACGGCGCGTGGATCACGCAGACCGACAGGATCGAGGCGTTGCAGGACGCGTCCTGGCAGGCTGCCAGCGACATCGCGGCGGATGCGGGGCTGGTGGGGCGGCATGTCTATCTGGAAGGCCGCGAGCATGCGGCGCTGGGCGAGGTGATGGAAGCCATCCACATCAAGGAAGGCGATCCGCTGCTGCTCTATTCGGTGGACGAAATAAAAGAGAATCTGGAAGTGCTGGGATGGGTGAACCGTGTGGAGGTATCGCGCGAATTCCCCGATACGCTGCATATCCGCATCATCGAGCGCGAACCGGCTGCGTTATGGCAGCATGAGAAGAAGATTTCCCTCATCGACGTGGACGGCGAGGTAATATCGCAATCGGATGTTGCCGACTGGGCACAGTTGCCGGTGGTGGTGGGCGATGACGC
>JADZBT010000006.1 GCA_020851915.1 Alphaproteobacteria bacterium
CCGCGCTCGTGGCCGGCAGGGCGCTCGTTCACGCAGCAGAATACATGATGCTCGAAATAAAGCGGCGGAACGGTGGAGGTCAATGCTTTGCCTTGCAGTTACGCGATTGCCATATTATGTACGCTCGAGACACTACAGGAAACACCACCCCTATGACAACACGTATCGCCTTTGCCATCGACGAAGTATATGAACGGCTGGAAGATGAATGCTCCGCAGTCATCGCGGCGCTTCGTTCTCGCGGCGCAGACGGCGCAATGGTCGCATGGGATGCTCCCGCAGCGGAGCTCGCCGCCTACGACGCAGTGATGCTCCAGACCTGCGCGGGCTATTTCGGCAAGCCGGAGCAATACCGCGCACGGCTGGCGAAGATGGAGGCCGCAGGGGTGAAGCTCTTTAACCCGCCCGCCACCATCCGCTGGAACATGAATAAGCTCTACCTGCGCGAACTGGAACGCAAAGGCGTGGCCATCGTGCCCACCGCATGGGGCAATCCGCTCGACCTCGCGGGGACATTATCCGCACGCGGCTGGGAGAAGGCCGTGGTGAAACCCTCTATCTCGGCAGGGTCGAAAAATACCTTCGTCACCACTCCTGCGGAAGCAGCGGCGCACCAGAAGCTGGTGGATGAGATAGCGAAGCAATCCACCGTGATGGTGCAGCCCTTCCTCCCTGAAGTGATGAGCGAAGGGGAATGGGCGATGCTGTTTTTCAACCGCCGCTTCAGCCATGCGGTGCTGAAGACGCCCAAGAAAGGCGATTACCGCGTGCAGCATGAGCTGGGCGGGAGTTATCATCAGGTCACGCCGCCCGCTGCGATGCTGGCACAGGCGGAGCGCGTGCTGGCCGCCGTGGATGGCCCGCTCGCCTATACCCGCGTCGACGGCATCCTGCATAAAGGGCAATTCCTGCTGATGGAGCTGGAGGTCATCGAGCCCTATCTCTATCTCGATGCCGCACCCGGTGCTTTCCAGCGCTACGCGGATGCGATATTGTCGCTGGCAAACATATAACGACGTCATTCCCGCGAACGCGGGAATCCAGGGCCACAGGTGCAATACGGCTCTGGATCCCAGCTTCCGCTGGGATGACAACACATGAAGGATTCGCATGGCCGTTTACACGGAAGTCACCGATCAGGATATTGAGGCGTTCCTCGCGCTTTATGACATCGGCCAGCCAGTGTCGCTGAAGGGCATCGCCGAGGGCGTGGAGAATTCCAACTATTTCCTGCTCACCACCCAGGCGCCCTATATCCTCACGCTCTACGAGAAGCGCGTGGAGGAGAAGGACCTGCCGTTCTTCTTGGGCCTCACCGAGCATCTGGCGCAACACGGCATCCCCTGCCCGCTGCCGGTGCATGCGAGGGACGGAAAACTCTACCGCGCATTCAAAGGCCGCCCGGCGGCGGTCATCTCCTTCCTGCTCGGCAAATGGCCGAAGGTGATACAGGACTGGCAGCTCGCCCCGCTGGGAACCGCGCTGGCGCAAATGCACCGCGCGGCGGAAGGCTTCGCGCTCACCCGCGCCAACGCGCTGGGACTCCCCGGGTGGCATACGCTTTATCACAAAATAAAGGATGGGCTGGACGGCATCGAACCGGGCTTGAAAAAACTCGTATCCGACGAGCTGTACCATCTCGACGCGCACTGGCCGAAGGCGCTCCCGCAGGGCGTCATCCATGCCGACCTGTTCCCCGACAATGTGTTCTTCGAGGATGGCAAACTTTCCGGCCTGATCGATTTCTACTTCGCCTGCAACGATGCGCTGGCCTACGACCTCGCGGTGTGCATCAACGCCTGGTGCTTCGCGGCGGACGGCACGTTCAACGCGGAACATGCCCGCGCGCTGGCACAGGCCTATCATACAGGCCGCGCGCTGAGCGATGCGGAACGGGCGGCGATCCCGATACTCTGTCGTGGCGCGGCGCTGCGTTTCCTGCTCACCCGCGCGCATGACCTCATCCACCACGACAAGTCCGCGCTGGTGATGCCCAAGAACCCGCTCGAATATGCAGCCAAGCTGCGCTTCCACCAGCGCGCGACCATAGGCAGCTATGGAGTCTAAGAAAAAGACCGTCACCATCTACACCGACGGCGCCTGCTCCGGCAATCCGGGGCCGGGCGGATGGGGCGCGGTGCTCTCGCATGGAAAGCACGAGAAGGAGATCTCCGGCGGCGAAAAAGATACCACCAACAACCGCATGGAGATGACCGCCGTCATCCGCGCGCTGGAATCGCTGAAGTCGCCCTGCCATGTGCTGCTCTACACCGACAGCCGCTACGTGATGGACGGCGTCACGCAATGGATGAAGAACTGGAAGGCACGCGGCTGGAAGACCGCCGACAACAAGCCGGTGAAGAATATCGACCTCTGGCAGGAACTGGACGCGGCGCTCACCCGCCATACGGTGAAATGGCACTGGGTGCGCGGCCATGACGGCGACCCGATGAACGAACGCGCCGACGCGCTTGCGGTGAGCGCGATCCCGCGCTCAAGTCCCTCTCGCACCGTACATAGGGAGGAATCATCCATGCGAATTTCCGCACCACGTCTTGCCGCTGTCATTCTCTGCCAGTTCGTCCTGTCACTGCTCGGTGAATTCTCCTCCGCCGCCTATGCCGACCCCCCGTCCTGGGCCCCGGCGCATGGCTATCGCAACAAACACCATAAATCGCATGAGGCGCACGTTCCTGCCGTGATTACCTTGCCATGGATCGCGTCCCACGACTATGTGGAGGTCAACTGCGGCGGCAGCGCGCCCATCACCAACAGCATCATCGGCGGCGTGGTAGGCGGGCTCATCGGCAACCAGTTCGGCAAGGGCGACGGCAAGACCGCCGCCACCATCGGTGGGGTGCTCATCGGGAGCATCTATGGCAACAGCCTGTCATCCTATGACCAGCGCTGCGCGAATCAGGCCTTTGAATATGCCAAGCCCGGCACGCAGGTAGGCTGGAAAAATCCTGATGCAGACAGCGCCTACACCATCCTCCCCACCCGCGATTTCCAGAAAGAAGGCATGTATTGCCGCGAATACCAGTCGAAGGTGAATGTGGGCGGGAGCGTGCAGGAGTCCTTCGGAACCGCCTGCCGCCAGCCCGACGGCAGCTGGAAGATTATGAACTGACGGCGGCCTCCGCCTTCACCCCCAGCAGATGGCAGATGGCGAAGGTCAGGTCGGCGCGGTTGAGCGTGTAGAAATGGAAATCCTCGATACCTGCCGCGCGTAGCTGGCGGCATTGCTCGGCGGCGATCATCGCCGCCACCAGCTGGCGGGTGCGCGGGTCGTTATCGAGGCCCTCGAATGCGCGCGCGACCCACGCCGGCACTTCCGTACCGCAGAGCTTGCTGAAGCGCACCACCTGCGCGAAATTGGTCACCGGCAGGATGCCCGGTACGATCGGCGCGGTGATGCCGGCATGGCGTGCGCGCTCCAGGAATTTCAGGAACACCTCACCATTGAAGAAGAATTGCGAGATGGCACGGCTGGCGCCCGCATCTATCTTGCGCTTCAGGTGGTCGAGATCGGCCTTGGGACTTTTCGCCTCCGGGTGGGTTTCCGGATAGGCCGCCACGCTGATCTCGAAATCCGCGACCTGCTTGAGGCCCGCCACCAGCTCGTCGGCATAGCGGTAGCCTTCGCTGGGATGCGGGATGGGCTTGCCGTCGGCGGTGGCGTCGCCGCGCAGGGCTACGATATGCCGCACGCCAGCCTCCCAGTAATCACGGGCGATGGCCTCGATCTCGGCCTTGCTGTGCCCGACGCAGGTGAGGTGCGCGGCGGGCTTCAACTGCGTCTCCGCGAGAATGCGCTTGACGGTATGGTGGGTGCGGTCGCGGGTACTGCCGCCCGCGCCGTAAGTGACAGACACGAAGGACGGGCGGAGCGGCGCAAGGCGAATGATGGATTCCCACAGCGCCGCTTCCATTTCCGGGGTTTTGGGCGGAAAGAATTCAAAGGATACGCGAGGCGGCGTAGCCGGGATAAGCTCACGCAGCTGCACGAAGGTGCGCTGCAGGGATTTGAGCGGATCTGTGGCCATGGATACTCCCTCGCATCGTTTTTTAACACCAGCTTGTTGCTTTTTTGCAACAGCCTGTGGTTTTCTGAGGACACAATGCCACAGATAGTGGTTTCGCTTTCACGAAAGCGCCGAAAAGCCGTACATTTCTCGGGGGATGTGAACCAAGTGTCAAGTGTTTTAGTATTAGCGTTGGTATCACTGTATCAGTGGAATCCAATCTGGGGGTAAGAATGGCCATGAATAAATGGAAATCGTATGCAATAGCGGCGATAGCAGCATTGTGCTTTGCCGGCGCGCCACTGGCCGCACATGCCACCGACGACGCCGGGGACTATGCCGATGCGCTCGATGACAGTGATTACCTCACCGGCGACAGCAACGACCCGTTCGAAACCTATAACCGCGCCGTATTCGCCTTCAACCGCACGCTCGACGGCGTGCTCATCAAGCCGATGGCCCTCATGTACCGTGCCGCCGTGCCGCAGCCGGCGCGCGACGGCGTGGGGAATGTGCTGGAGAACCTGACATCGCCGGTGGTGTCGGCCAACGCCTTCCTGCAACGGGATCCTTATCACGGCTTCGTCATGCTGTGGCGCTTCATCCTCAACAGCACACTGGGCATAGGCGGTATCTTCGACTTCGCGGATACCGTCGGGCTGCATTACCGTTATGAGGATTTCGGCCAGACGCTGGGCGCGGCGGGCATGGGTGCGGGCCCCTATATCGTGCTGCCCATCGTCGGCCCCTCCAGCGCACGCGACATGTTCGGCGGGCTGGTGGACGTCGCGATGGATCCCTTCACCTATATTTTAGATGACGATGCCCGCACGGTACGCTATGGAGTGACCGTAGTGGATGCCCGCGAGGATACGCTGGAGATGATGGACGATGCGGAACGCAACTCCATCGACCTCTACGCCACCGTACGGAGCGCCTACCAGCAATACCGCGAAAAACAGATCAACAACCGGTCCGACAACTGATTATGAATCCCCTGCTCATTCCTGCGCTTCTCTTTTCGTTCTTTCTGTTCGTAACACCCGCCGCTAAGGCATCGCCGGAGGATGCGACCGGATTCATCGACAATTTGAGCGCACACGTGGTGACGATCGTCACGGATAAGAGCATTCCATCCGGCGAAAAGGAAAAGACGCTCGAGGCGATGTTCAAGGAAAGCGTGGACGTGGCATGGATCGGCAAGTTCGTGCTGGGTAAATACTGGCGCACGGCGAGTGAAGACCAGCGCGCGCGCTACCAGCAATTCTACGACCCGTTCCTCATCCGCAGCTATACCTCGCGCTTCCGCGAATATTCGGGAGAGAAATCCGAGGCGCTGGGCGCGAAGGAAACGAAAGCGGGCGAGTATATCGTCAATACCCGCATCATCCGCCCGAACGCCGCCCCCATACTGGTGGACTACCGCGTGCGTAAGATGGACGGCAAGAATGCCAAGCCACCCTACCGCGTGTTCGACGTGATCGTGGAAGGCGTGAGCCTGCTCGCCACGCAGCGTTCGGAATTCAGCGCCGTCATCGCGCGCGACGGCATGGACTCACTTATCAAGCAGCTGGAAGCCCGCGCCGCGCAATTCGAGAAAGGCACGCCGTCCTCCGCCGCCGCACCGGGTGTGCTGAAATCGGCATCGGCAGCGAAATAACGCATTCCGTCGCAGTATGTGGATAGAGATCCTGCGGTCAAGCCGCAGGATGACGTGATTCGGGATGGCGTGGCTATGCCACCAACCGCTTATACTTGATGCGCGTCGGCTGAGAGGCATCGATCCCCAGACGCCGCTTGCGGTCTTCCTCATAATCGCTGTAATTGCCCTCGAACCACTCCACATGGCTGTCTCCCTCGAAGGCGAGGATATGCGTCGCGATGCGGTCCAAAAACCAGCGATCGTGCGAGATGACGATGGCGCAGCCGGGGAAATCGAGCAACGCCTCTTCGAGCGCGCGCAGCGTATCGACATCCAGATCATTGGTCGGCTCGTCGAGCAGGATGACGTTGGTTCCTGCGCGCAGCATCTTGGCGAGATGCACGCGGTTGCGCTCGCCGCCTGACAGGCTGCCCACCAGCTTCTGCTGGTCCGTGCCCTTGAAATTGAACCACGAGCAATAGGCGCGGCTCTTGATGGTGCGCGCGCCCAGCGTGATGTCTTCATTACCGCCGGAAACTTCCTGCCACACGCTGTTGCTGTCCTTCAGGCTGTCGCGGTTCTGGTCGATATAGCCCAACGATACGGTATCGCCGACCGTGAAGGTTCCCTTGTCGGGCTTCTCCGCACCGGTGATGAGCTTGAACAGCGTGGTCTTGCCCGCGCCGTTCGGCCCGATGACGCCTACGATGCCGCCCGGCGGCAAGCGGAAGGTCAGATCGTCAATGAGCAGCCGGTCGCCATAGCCTTTCGACACATGGTCGGCCTCGATGACCTTCTCTCCCAGACGCGGGCCTTCAGGAATGACGATCTGGGCCGCCTGCTGCACCTTCTCGCGGCTCTGTTTGAGCAGCTCGTCATAGGCCTTGAGGCGGGCCTTGCTCTTGGCCTGACGGGCCTTGGGCGACTGGCGTACCCAGTCCAGCTCGCGTGCCAGTTGCTTCTCGCGCGCCTGATCTTCTTTCTCTTCCTGCGCGAGGCGCTTGGATTTCTGCTCCAGCCACGAGGTGTAATTGCCCTCCCACGGGATGCCCTTGCCGCGATCGAGCTCCAGTATCCAGCCCGTCACATTGTCGAGGAAGTAACGGTCGTGGGTGATGATGACCACCGTGCCGGGATATTCTTCGAGGAAGCGCTCCAGCCACGCCACCGACTCGGCGTCCAGATGGTTGGTGGGCTCGTCGAGCAGCAGCATGTCGGGTTTTTCGAGCAGCAGGCGCGCCAGCGCCACACGGCGCTTCTCACCGCCGGAGAGCTTCTCCACCTCGGCGTCTTTGGGTGGGCAGCGCAGCGCATCCATGGCGACGTCGATCTCGCGGTCGAGGTTCCACAGATCCTGCGCGTCGATCTGCTCCTGTAGTTTTCCCTGCTCCTCGATGAGCGCGTTCATGGCGTCATCGCTCATCTCTTCGCCGAAACGTGCGCTCACCTCGTTGAACTTGTCGAGAATGGCCTTCTTTTCCGCCACGCCTTCGAGGATATTGTCATAGACATTTTTCTTAGGGTTGAGCTTCGGTTCCTGCGACAGATAACCGATCTTGAACCCTTCGGCGGGCCATGCCTCGCCGTCGAACTCCTTGTCGAGCCCGGCCATGATCTTGAGCAGCGTCGATTTACCTGCGCCGTTATGGCCGATGACGCCGATCTTCGCACCCGGATAGAACGACAGCCAGATATTGTCGAGCACCTTCTTCCCGCCGGGATAGCTCTTGCTCAGACCCTTCATCACATAGACATACTGCGCGGACATATTTTCCTCGTAATTCGTATTACGTAATTGGTAATTCGTGATTCGAATTACCAATTACCTCTTTGCCTCAAAGAACTCCCGTAATAGCCGAGCGGCGCGCTGTTCGTCAATGCCGCTGTAGACCTCGGGCCGGTGGTGGCAGGTGGGTTGCGCGTATATGCGCGGCCCGTGTTCCACTCCACCCCCCTTCGCATCCCCCGCCCCGAAATAGAGCCTGCGGATGCGCGCGAAGCCGATGGCTGCCGCACACATCGGGCAGGGCTCCAGCGTCACATAGAGGTCGCATTCCGGCAGGCGCGGCGCACCCACGGCCTCGCAGGCCGCGCGAATGGCCAGCATCTCGGCATGGGCGGTGGGGTCTTTTAATTCCTCGGTACGGTTGCCCGCCCGGGCGATGACCGCGCCCCTGACATCCACCACCACGGCCCCCACCGGCACTTCCCCACGCGCGGCAGCGGCCTCGGCTTCCTCGAAGACAATGGACATGGGGGATAGGGTCTGTATCGTGCTCATACAGACATATATCTGCCATTCCCCCGATTTTGCGAAGCAAAATTATAGAAAATTGACGTTCTCGGGCTTGACCCGAGAATCCAGCCTATCCGGAGAAATGGGCCCTCGGGTCAAGCCCGAGGGCGTCAAAAAGAAAGAGGCAGATTATTCCTCCGCCCGCTCCAGATTCACCACGATGCGGCGATTGAGCGCCTGATTCTCGGGGATGGCATTGCCGTAAACATCCGCATTGGGCGCTTTGGGGCGGGTATCGGCATAGGCGGCGGCCTTCAGGCGCTGCGGGTCCATCCCGGCTTCGAGAAGATACTGTACCACTGCTGTCGAACGGCTGGCCGACAGATCCCAGTTGGAGGGAAACCGTGCACTGTGGATGGGGATGTCATCCGTATGCCCCTCGATCTCCACGATGTAATCGGCATAGGTGAAATCGCGCAGCGCCACGGCCAGATCGTCCAGCACCTTGCGCGCTTCTTTCGTGAGGTCTGCGGAGCCGGAGCCGAAGAATGACGCGCTGTCGAATTCGAGGCGGATGCCCCGATCGGTTTCTTCCATCGCAGCGTTGCGTTGCATGTTGTTACTGGCGACGATGGCCTCCATGCTCTTATACATATCGACGAAAGGGGTCGCCACCGCCTCGCCGCTGAATTCCTGCTGCATCCCCTGCTTCACTTCCTCGAATTTCTTCTGCTTCGGCTCGGAAACTGAAAGCAATATCACGAAGAAGGCGAGGATGAGCGTGATGGTGTCGGCGAAGGTTCCCATCCAGTCTTCGGTACTGGCCTCGGCCTTTTTTCTGTGTTTGCCGAGCGCGCCCATTTATGCGGCCTTTGCCGGTTCGGCCGTGGGTTTGTCCTTCAGCTGCGCGTCGATGTCGAAATGGATGTCGGGGTCGAGGAAGCTGTTGAGGTGATCCTGCATCTGGCGCGGGGTCTTCTTCTCGGCCAGCATGACCAGCCCCTCGGTGATGAGCAGGTTGCGGAAGCGGGCGATCTCTTCGCGCTGCTGGATCTTCGCGGCAGCGGGCAGACACAGGAGCCGCGCCACCACCACGCCGTAAAGCGTGGTAAGCAACGCCACCGCGAGTCCGGCTCCCAGCGCCGACATATCGCCGCCCATGGATTGCAGCATCACCACCAACCCCACCAGCGTACCGATCATGCCGAAAGCGGGCGCGTTGGCGGCCATGTCCTTCAGCAGCGCGGCGGGGACGGTCTCGCGCTCGAACTGCGCTTCGACCGCCGTTTCCATCATGGATTTTATCTCTTCGGGTTTATAGCCGGAGATCACCAGCGTCAGCCCGAATTTGAGCATGGGGTAGATATTCGTGTTCTTCTTCACCTCCTCATCGAGTGCCAGCATACCCTTGCTCTGGATGATGTAAGCCCAGCGGATGAGGTTGAGTATCTCGGTATTGAGCCCGGATCGTGTGGCGGGCGGGGCCTTGAAGATATGCCAGATAGACCGGAGCGCAAGGTTCACGTAGCGCGACTGATAGCTCATATAGGCGGCGGCGATGGTTCCGCCGACCACCATCATCACGCTGGGCAGGTCGAGGAACGAGCCGTAATTGTCGGTGCTGAGCGCCACCGACCCCAGAAAGAGGAAGACGCCGAACAGAAACCCCAGCAGCGTGGAAAGCGACATCGGTTTTCGCCTTTTTGTTTAGTCTTTTAGTTTTCGAGGGTTATGGTATCTTGACGGGCGGGTGAAATCAATCACGCCATGCCAATGAGGGATAATGCGTAACGTTAAGGACAAGCCTGTGGTCGGACTGACACTCGACCGCGAACCGGGCGGCGAAGGCCAATACTCGCGCATGCCCTGGTACGCCATCCGCGAGAATTACTGCGCGTCGGTGAGCCGCGCCGGGGGCATCCCGCTGCCGCTCTCCTACGAGCTGGCGCTGGCTGAAGACATCGCAGCGCTGCTCGACGGTCTCATCACCACGGGCGGCGCGTTCGACATCCCGCCCTCCATGTATGGCGTGGCCACCGTGCATGAGAAGGTGAGCCTCAAGGAAACCCGCACCGCCTTCGAGGCCGAGATGATCCGCATCATGCTGCGCGACAAGAAGCCGGTATTCGGCATCTGCGGCGGACAACAGTTATTGAACGTGCTGCTGGGCGGCACACTCATCCAGCATGTGCCGGATGCCTTCCCCGACGGGCTCGCGCATGAGCAGCCCAATCCGCGCACGGAGCCTGGCCATGCGGTGCATGTGTCCCCAAACACGCTGCTGCATAAGATCGTCGGCAAGAGCGAGATACTGGTCAACAGCGCGCACCATCAGGCAGTAGAGAAACTCGGGCCCGGCGTGGTCGTGGACGCGATGGCGCCCGACGGTGTCATCGAGGGCATCGAATACACGGAACATCCCTTCTGCCTCGGCGTGCAATGGCATCCGGAATACCACATCACCCCGGCGGATACGGCGATCTTCGATGCCTTCACCGCCGCCTGCCGCAAATAATCTTATGTGTATCCACGCAAAGTGCGAACCCCTCATCCCCCGCCTTCTCCCTATGGGAGAAGGAGCTAATTCCCTCTCCCATAGGGAGAGGGTTAGGGTGAGGGGCCTGTAGGAGTAGTCATGCCCAAAACACCCCCTACCCCCACCGCTCCCGCCGGAGAACGCATCGCCAAGCGCATGGCGCGCGCGGGCCTCGGCTCGCGCCGCGAGGCCGAGCAGTGGATCACCGCAGGCCGCGTGAAAGTGGATGGCGTGGTCATCGCGTCGCCCGCACTCAACGTCACGGGATCCTCGCGCATCGAGGTGGACGGCAAGGCGCTGCCGCAGGAAAAAGCGACGCAACTCTGGCTGTTCTATAAGCCCAAGAACATCGTCACCACCACCAGCGACCCGGACGGACGCCAGACCGTCTTCGACCTGCTGCCCAAGAACATGCCGCGCGTGCTTTCCGTGGGCCGCCTCGACAAGAACACCGAGGGGTTACTGCTGCTCACCAACGACGGCGAGTTGAAACGCCATCTCGAACATCCGTCCACCGGCTGGATACGCCGCTACCGCGTGCGCGTCTTCGGCAAACCGGACGACAAGACGTTAGAATCCCTCGCCAAAGGCGTGACGGTGGAGGGCATCCGCTATAACGGCATCCGCGCCAAGGTCGCCACCGGCAAGGGCGACAATAGCTGGCTCGACGTCGCCCTCACCGAAGGAAAGAACCGCGAGATACGCCGCGTATTCGAGCATTTCGGCCACCCGGTGAGCCGTATCATCCGCGTGTCCTACGGCCCCTTCCAGCTCGGCAAGATGGAACCCGGCGAGGTAAAGGAAGTCACCGGGAAGGTGCTGAAAGCGAATTTGGGAAAAATATTATCGAAATAATTGAGGGACACCCCCTCACCCTGCCCTCTCCCCCGATGGGGGAGAGGGCAGGGTGAGGGGGATGTACGAGAGAAACACCTATGACCGCCATACGCATCATCTCCGGGAAGCATCGCGGCAGGCTGCTGAAAGTGCCGCAAGGGTCAGGCACGCGCCCCACCGCCTCGCGGGCGCGGGAGGCGATCTTCAACATCCTCTCTCACGGCGTACTGGAAAATGGCTGGAGCGACACCACCGTGCTCGACCTCTGCTGCGGCACAGGCGCGATGGGCTTCGAGGCGCTGTCACGCGGCGCGGCGCGCGCATTCTTCATCGACAATAACAAGGCAGCCCTTGCCGCCACCCGGCAGAGCGCCGCGCTGCTGAAAGAGGAATCCGCCTGTAGTTTTCTGCATGCCGACGCACAGAAACTGCCCGACGCCTCCGCCCCCTGCGATGTGATATTCTTCGATCCGCCCTACGAGCAGGGCCTGATAAAGCCGGGATTGCATGGACTGCTGAAACACGGCTGGCTCGCCCCCGGCGGCTGCATCGTGGTGGAGCAATCCACCCGCGAAGCATTGCCCGATGTGCCATCACTCACCCTCACCCATAACCGCGAGTACGGCGTGGCGAGGGTGCTGGTGATGCGGAAATGACAGAGCATCAGCAGGTAAATTATTCCGGTTCGTCCTTGTCCAGTCTGTGCCCGTCCAGATGACGCGACGCGAGGTCAGCTTCCATCGCTTCTTTCTGTTTTTCCGCTTTGGTCCGTCCGTGGATGCGCCTATTCTGCTCGGCCTTTTTCTCTTTTTCGGTGCGCGTTTTGGCTTTGCGCCGCTGCCGAAGATTGATCACCTTGCTCATAGGCGCTAACACACCTTCCAGCGCATACAGCCCAGAATATGCGACACTTCGTCGTCCTTATAGCCCAGCGGGAGCAGTGAGGTACGGTATTTCACCTTGAGGTTCTTCAGGTTCACGAATTCCGATTCATCGACGGCGGGGGCGAAGTTGCTGCGGACGCTTTCGAACATCTTGACCATCGGCATGTCGGCGGTGGCGAGGAGTTGCATCGCGATGTCCGGATCGCTGCTGCTGTCGCCGCCATAGGCCTCGATCAGTGAATGCCCCAGATAGCTGTATTTGTAGCCGAGGCGATCCGTGACCGCGTCGATGCTGATCAGGAAGCAGGACGGCCAGATCTCCTCGATCGCATCGGGGTCTATCTGGCTTTCGCTGGGGAACAGGCGTGCGCCCCTGAGGGATGCCCAGTACTGGTGCAATTTGTAGTGCGCGCGGTGTTCCTTGTCGTTGAGCATGGCGTTCCTTTACGGCTTGCCGTTCGCGAACAGCGCGTCGATGTCGTCCTGCGACGGCGCCTGATCCGGCAGTTGCGGCCCGTTGAGCAGCCGCTCGTCGCCGGTGCGCTCATCGCGGCGCGGCAGGGCGGTCACCGCCGCATCGCCGCCGAACAGTTGCAGCATGCGGGCGATGCGGGCATCGACCTCCTTGAGTATCTTGATGACCTTGTTCACGCGCTGGCCGGTGAGATCCTGAAAGGTGCAGGCCTCGTATATTTTTGTGA
>JADZBT010000007.1 GCA_020851915.1 Alphaproteobacteria bacterium
AAGATGATGATAGGCTGGAGCGCGAACGACGTGATATGCTTCACCCAACGCTCGAATATATCGCTGGTCTTGCTGAACAGGGCCATGGGGATGAAGATGGGCCCCAGCGTGAGCAGAAATACCATCCCGGCGATGGAGATCAGGTACGCCATCACGGTGCGGGCGAATACGAAGAAGCTGAATAGCGCCTCCGCAGCCAGCATCGGCCCGGTGATATTGCCGCCCGGTGTGAAGAGCAGCGCGCTGACCGCCGCCATGAACGTGATACCTTCATCTTCCGGGCCGCCAAAGATCTTTTCTGCCGCTATGTCGAGATGATGCATGACGTCGGTGGTGGAATTCACCCCTGCGGGATTGGTTCCCGTGAAGACGATGTCGATACCGTCCTTGAGCACGAACATATAGAAGCGGTAGACGATCCCCAGCGCGTAATCGGGATTGGTCACGAACACCCAGACCAGCCCTATCTTCACCACATGCTTGGCGATCTCGGCGCCGGTGAGTTCGATCATGCCGAGCGTAAGCATCAGCCCGGTGATAGCCACATACAGCACCAGCACCGCCGCGACCGGCCCCATCGCCGCCTCGCTGACGGCGCACCACATCTCGCCGAAGACTTCGCCCAGTATCTGCTCGACGTTGCATACCGTATAGGAAAAGATGGAGGCAATCGCACGTCCATCAACACCCTTTTCCTCATCCCATGCGATGGGCGTGATGACGCACTGGGTCTCATATACGACCTCGCACCCTTCCACGCGAATGTCTGCGGTGGACAGGCCGACATCTATCTCGCTCTGCGCGTATGCCGGGGCAATGGTCGCCAACACAAATATCGCCAGCAACACAACAGCGCCCTGCACTGTCTGCAATCGCCTGAACAATGCTGTGAGCGTCGCCATCATAGAGTTTCCTAGGCTACCTTCTTGTGGAACACGGGGAGCCAGCGTTCCGGGTCGCTTCCCGCTTCCGCGATGGCGGCTTCCATCAGCGCCACCGTGGCTTCCTGCGCGGACAATACCGACAGGATGTCCTTCATGCCTTTCAGGTTGAGGGTCGCCACGACCGATTCGTCACCGTGCTTGAGAAGGAAATTTCTGGCATCCGGGCGAATGAGGGCAAGCCGCTCGAACTCCGTATCCGTGAGGCGGAATATTTCCTGATACGCCCTGCCGGGATTGGGATTCGGCAGGAATATCGCGGTAGCGATGTGATCCATCAGGGTAGAGCTGATCTTGCTCTTTCCGGCTTCGTCAACGCTCTCCGTGGCAAATATCACCAGTGCATTCTTCGCTTTCATTTCTTCGAGCCAGCCGTTAAGGCGCGGCGCGAACACCGGGTTGTCGAGCATGGTCCATGCTTCATCGAGCACGATCATGGCAGGACGACCATCCAGCGCCGACTTTATCCGGTGCAGCAGGTACAGTTGGAGAGGGATATGCGGCGTGTGTTCACGTAGCACGCTACCCATCTCAAATCCATACACCAACGCATCCAGCGTCAGGGTATCGGTAGCATTCCCGAACAGGTACGCGTATGTCCCGCTGCCAAACCACGGCGCAAGCAACGCCGCAAGACGCCCATGATTCTGCGCCAGCATCGCGGCGGCGGCTGACAGCGTGCGCTGCCCGGCAGGCAATCCGTAAAGGCCCGCCACCAGTTGCGGGATCACCTCCCGCTCTTCCGGAGCGATGGCTTCGCCGCCCGCCGTCAGCAGCGATTCCATCCATAGGGCAAGGAAGGCACGATTCTCGGCGGAGTCCGGCAATAACAACGGATTGAACTGGAGTGTCTTGTTCTGGGAATCTTCCAGAGGTTTCAGGTATGAGCCCCCGATAGCGCGGATAAATATTTTTGATCCCTTATCCTTATCGAAGAAGAATAGCTTTCCGTTGAATTTGCGCGCTTCGGAGCAGAGGAAATTGAGCAATACGGTCTTCCCTGCACCCAGCGGCCCGATGATGGCCGTATGGCCATTGTTTCCGGCATGGAAGTTGAAGAAATACGGCGTGCCGGCGGCAGTATGGAACACCGTCACGGCAGGCCCCCAATGATTGCCGGCGGCCCTGCCGGCAGGGAAATTATGCAGCGACGCAAAGCCCCCCACCCGTGAGGTATTGATGGAGCGCAAGCGGGTGATGAATTCAAAATTACCCGGCATCTGCGCCCAATAGCATTCTTCCAGCTGAAGATCCTCGCGGAACGAAACGATCCCTAAGGACTGGAGCGCCTCGACCGTGCTTTTGGTGGATTTCTCCACGCCTTCCATCGAATCCTCGATGAGCAAGATGGTCAACTGCTGTTCGCCGTAATCGATCGGCGAGCCGCGATCGCTGTGGATGATCTCATCCAGCCCGGACACCTTGGCAAGATGGTCGGCCTCGCCCCAGTTCATCATCTCGCGCTGATAGGTGTAACTGGCCACCGCTTTGTCGCGGTTGATGAAATCGATGCACTGGCTGACGATGAATTGCTGCGGCAGTTGCAGGAACCGGTCGATAGCCTTGGTGGACAGTTCCTTATATTCTTTCACGGTCAGGATGGTTCCGAAGCGCCGACCCGTCGGGCCGCGTACCTCCATGATGTTGAAACCGAAGGCGACCTCGTGGGTATGAAGATATTCCGAGAGATCCTCCACCGGGGCAGGCATGGGCGCATCCACCAGATTCACGATCTTGTTCAGAAATTCGGTCGGCTCGGAATAGAACACTCCGTCCCGCTCCACCATGCCGATACGCCGCGCGCCATAGGAAGAAAGCGTGTTGAGCATGCCATCGACCACCGCCGTAAGGGCAAGATGGGACTCTTCCAGATATTGCTCGCGATACTTCTTGTCACGCGCCGGAATGATACCGCGAATGAAGCTCTTGGGCGAATCGATCTCCGCCTCCTGCCCCTCGCGCACTATCGTGATATAAAGTTCGTTGACGTATTGATTCGCCCAGCCATGGTGATCCTTCCAACGCTGGTTCAGATGGCGCGCGAAGTTCGGTGGGTAAACCCCTCCCGGATCAAGATTCTCCTTGCGGCGAATGGTGTGGAACCAGAGGGCGTATTCGTCGGATTTGATGCTGTCGAATATCGCCTGACGAACCGCTGCGCGGAGGGAAACCTGCTTGCCGCCGACGGATTCTACACCGAACCCGACGATCTTGATGGTTTGCAGCAGCTCGCCATTCTTGGTGAGCAGCGTGTGGGCGTCATAGTGACATGCATAGGGAATGAAATCTGGCTCGTCTACGTCCTTCAGCGACTCGTCGCTTACTGTGCCGATCTCCACCCTTCGCTTGAACAAGCCTGCAATATCACCCATGGCATAACGCCCACACGCATTGATTCACGCAATTTACCAGTGTGGTCAGATTACGCCGCGCACTCTGCGCCGCCGCCGATGAAGCTGGCGATCTGGCCTGCGCCGAAGATCAGCGCGATACCGGCAACGATCAGCGCCGCCATACCCCAGTTCACGCGACCGAGCAGCGCGCCGATACCGACGATGATGACCGTCGCCGCTCCCCACGACACCCGCCCCACCAACGCCTGAATCCCCAGCGCCAATATGGCTGCCGTGCCCACGGCCTGTCCCATATCCGTCTGAACCAGCTCCACCAGATCGCAGA
>JADZBT010000008.1 GCA_020851915.1 Alphaproteobacteria bacterium
ATATCCGCCACGCTCCTGTATCCTTCCAGCGCCTGCAGAAGGATGCCGGTGATGGTATGCACTGCGGTCTCCGTGGCCTGCAGGACTGCGCCCGGCGGGATCTCGACATAGGTGTTGCCACAACGCTGTTCCACGGCACTACGCTCGAACACCGGCGTGATGCCGCCTTCCGCCTCGCGCAGACAGAGGCGCACGATGGATTCATCATTCATGGCGAACGCGGTGAGCCGATCACGCTCGGACGCCGCCGGAGGAACGGCGAACGTGACCGACAGATCCAATCCTTTTTCAGTTTCGGTGACAAACACGCCACGCACCTGCCCCGGCTTCCTGAGGCGCGCGATGGCGTCGCGCAATTTGGGCAGCAGTGCCAGTATCGCCGGATGTAGAACGGGACATTCGACGACATTCTCGATCCGGTGGCTGCGGGCTTCCGAAAAACCGAGCGTCACCTCGCCCTTATGCACCGACACGCCGAATTCCGCGCGGCGGCGCGCACCTTCACCCACCACCACTATATCCTTCACGCAGGCCGGGTCATACCCGGCGCGCCGGATGGCGTGGAGCAATATGCCGCGCTTGAACTCACGGTATGCCTCGGGCGTCACATGCTGGAGCACACACCCTCCGCAGACGCCGAAATGCGCGCACGCTGCGGGCTGACGCTGCGGCCCCGGCTCCATCACCTCCACCAGCCGGGCGCGGATGAAATCCTTTCCCGCCTGTTCCACGACCGCCCGCACGCGGTCGCCGGGCGCAGCGAAAGGCACAAACACCACCTGCCCGTCCATCTCCGCCACGCCGTCGCCCAGGCCTCCCAGATGCGTGATGGTCAGCGTAATCTCTTGTCCGTTATGCATGTTTTCTTCTGTTTATTTCATTGCGGGCGTGAGTATACTGCCCCCATGATAAAAAATCGCTTTGTATTTCTTGGAATCGCTGGCCTGATCGTGGCGGGTGCTTTGTTTGCGTTCGTTTCACGTTCCTCACCGACCGTGCAAGTGGTGCATCCCACCATCGGCCCTGCCGTGCAGGCGGTCTATGCCACGGGCACGGTGGAGGCTACCGTCATGCTGCCCATCGCCGCCCGCAGCGCGGCACGGCTGGTGGAGCTCAATGTGGATGAAGGTGCAGAGGTCACCAAGGATCAGGTGATGGCGCGGCTGGAGGATAACGACCTTCAGGAAACACTGGCCGAACTGGAAGCGCGCGAGCAATTCGCGCATAGCAACTACGAACGTAAATCGACGCTACTCAAGGAAGGCGCGGTGACGCGGCAGATTTATGACCAGTCGAAATCCGATTGGGAGGCTGCAAAAGCGGCGGTAGCACGCGCGCAGGCACAGGCCAATTTTATGAAACTGGTGGCGCCCGCCGACGGGCGCGTTATTCGCCGCGACGGCGAGATCGGGCAGCTGATCCCCGCCAACCAGCCGGTATTCTGGATCTCCTGCTGCGCCCCCTTGCGCGTGACCGCAGAGGTGGATGAAGAAGACATCGCCATCGTAAAACCGGGACAGAAGGTGCTCATCCGTGCCGATGCCTTCCCGGGCAAGATATTCAACGGCACGGTGCAAAGCATTACGCCAAAGGGCGACCCGATAGCACGCAGCTACCGCGTACGCGTGCATTTCGACGAAGAAACGCCGCTGCTCATCGGCATGACCGCCGAGACCAACATCATCATCCGCGAGCGCAAGGACGCCATGCTGGTCCCCAGCAGCGCAGTGGTGCAGAACAAGGTCTGGCGGGTGGAGAATGATACACTCGTGGAGCGCACGGTAGAGATCGGCGCACGCGATGCCGACCAAGTGGAGATCATCGAGGGGTTGACCGCAGAAGATACGGTCGTGCTCACGCCGGAGGAATCCTTCACGGCAGGCGACCCGGTGCGCGCACGCGTCGTGAAGGCTCCGCCCCCGGAGAAAAAATCCGCCCGCAATAAGCGGGGCGACTGATGCGGCTGCTGGCCGCCATCGCCGTCAAGCACCTGCTTGCCCGCAAGCGGCAGAGCCTCGTGTCGCTGTCCGGCATCGTGCTGGGAGTGGCGTTCTTCCTTGCCATTTCCTCGCTCATGCAGGGTTCGGAGAAAGATTTCATCCGGCGGCTGGTCGATAACACGCCGCACATCACCATCTCCGATGAATTCCGCACCGCGCGCAAGCAGCCGGTGTACGAGCAGTTCCCCGACGCGCTGGTGGGCCTCAGCAACGTGAAGCCGCTCACCGAAACGCGGGGCTTACGCGGATACCAGCGGATACTCGACACACTGCACAGCTTCCCCGGCCTGCGCGCCTCTCCGGTGCTGGCCGGGCAGGCGCTGGTAAGCTTTGCCGGCGACGAGGAAGGCATCACGCTCAACGGCGTCGTGCCGGAGGAGATAAACGACGTCACCTCCATTCAGGAACACATGGTCAAAGGCAAGGCCTCCTCGCTCATCGGCAATTCCGACGGCATCATCATCGGCGAGGGGCTGGCGCGGCAACTCTCGCTCGACATGGGCGACGTCATCACGGTGGCTTCCGGCGGCGGGCAGGTGCGCGCACTCAAGATCGCGGGCATATTCCGCATCGGACGCTCAAGCTACGACCGCAACCAGACCTTCGTTGACCTCAAGCGCGCGCAGGCGTTGCTCGGGCGCTCCGACCGGGTGAACACCCTCATCGTCAAGCTCGACGATCCCTACGCCGCGCGCGATGTCGCCAATCAGATAGAACAGCGCATCGGCTATAAATCGGTATCCTGGCAGGAAGCCTCCGAGGACCTGATGAATACGCTGACCATCCGCAATACCATCATGTATACCGTGGTGAGCGCGGTGCTGGTGGTCGCGGCGTTCGGCATCTACAACATCATCTCCACCGTGGTGATGGAGAAACACCGCGACATCGCCATTCTCAAGTCCATGGGATTCCACGCGAGCGACATCAAATACATCTTCGTGACGCAGGGCGTGGTACTGGGCATTGCGGGATGCCTCGCGGGATTGCCGCTGGGCAGCCTGCTGATGCTGGCGCTCATGCAGATACGCATGAAGCCGCCCGGCTCCTCGGAGATCGTCAGCATGCCGATAGACTGGAGCTGGATGCAATTCGCCATCGCGGCGGGCTTTGCGCTATCCGCCTCAGTGATCGCCGCACTCCTGCCCGCACGCAAAGGTGCTACGCTGCACCCCGTGGACATTCTGCGCGGAGGCACATGATGGACGTGATACTCGAAGCCAGGAATCTAACGCGCACATTGACCGGCGAAGTTCCGGTCACACTGGTGAACCGCGCCAACCTTGCGATACATGGCGGCGAATTCACCGCCATCACCGGGCCGTCGGGGTCGGGTAAATCCTCGCTACTGTATCTGCTGGGGCTGCTCGACGCGCCTACCGAAGGATCCATCTGGGTGAACGGCAGGGATACCGCCTCACTGGACGAAGACCAGCTGGCCGACATCCGTCTGGCCGGGATGGGGTTCGTGTTTCAGGCACATTTCCTGCTGCCGGAGTTCACCGCGCTGGAGAACGTAATGCTGCCGATCGAACGGCTGGGCACACTGGATACCGCCGCTGCCCGCGCCCGGGCACTTGGCCTTCTGGAAGATATGGGCCTGAAAGAACAGGTGCATAAGCTGCCGCGCCAGATGTCCGGCGGACAGAGCCAGCGCGTCGCTATCGCGCGGGCGCTGGCCAACGACCCGCCGGTGGTGCTGGCCGACGAGCCCACCGGCAACCTCGATACCGCATCGAGCGCCAATGTGCAGAATATCCTGCGTGATCTCGCCCGCAACCGGGGCAAATCGGTGATCGTGGTCACCCACGACCCGGATTTCGCCAGAACGGCAGACCGCATCGTGCATATCGTCGATGGCAAAATTACCTGAACCCATTGAAAATCCTTGCTATAAACCCAAAATCATTAAAAACTCCGTGCGTCTGACCGGTGGTTGCGCTACAAGGAGCCGGCACACAGCATAAGGAACACCGCCGTGGACATTCTGAAGCAGCATAAGAAGATCATCGTTATCGCCGCCGTAGCGGCGCTTATTGTCTATTTTTCTGCAGGGCGGATCATGATGTTCATGGGCGCTAGCATGATGGGCGGGCCGCAGGGCCCCGCGCCAGTGAGCGTCGCCGCCGTCATCGAGCGCAGCGTGCAGCAGTGGCACGAATTCTCCGGGCGTCTGGTGGCGGTCGATACCGCCGACATCCGTCCGCGCGTTTCCGGCACGATCGACGCCATCCATTTCAAGGAAGGCGAATGGGTAGAGAAAGACCAGCCGCTCTTCACCATCGACCCCCGCCCCTATCAGGCGGCGCTGCAAGCCGCGCAGGCGCGTTCGACGCTGGCCAGCGAGGAATTCAAGCGCGCGAAGGTGCTGCTGGAGAACAAAGCCATCTCGCAGCGCGACTACGACACCAAGCGCAATAATGACGAAGTGGCGAAAGCCGACCTCACCCGCGCCCAGCTCGATTTCGATTATACCGTGGTCAAGGCCCCGGTCGCGGGACATGTGGGACGCGCCGAGATCACCGTCGGCAATCTGGTCGATGCGGGAGCGAATGCGCCGGTGCTTACCACCGTCATCTCCGACCGCCCCATCTACGCCGACTTCACCATCGACGAGCAGACCTTCCTCACCTATCTTCAGGCGGTAGGGACGGACACCGCGAAGCTGGGAGAGATACCCGTGTATCTGGGGCTCTCCGGTGGAGAAGAGCCCTCCATCAAGGGACAGGTACAGTCCTTCGATAACCGCGTCGACCCGAGCTCCGGCACGATCCGCGTGCGCGCGGTCTTCGCCAATGAAGACGCTAAGCTCATCCCCGGCCTGTTCGCACGCATCCGGCTGGGTAATCCGGTCAACGCGCCCGTGCAGCTCATCACCGACCGCGCGGTCGGGACCGATCAGGACAAGAAATTCGTGCTGGTGGTAGGCGACGACACGAAAGTTTCTTATCGTGAGATCACGCTGGGCGCAGCGGTGGACGGGTTGCGCGTCGTGACGAGTGGCCTGAAAGCGGGCGAGAAGATCATCGTCAACGGCCTGCAACGCGCGCGGCCGGGAGCGGAGGTCACGCCGGAGGTGGTCGCGATGGATGCACCGGAAACTGCGCCGCAAGCAGCAGC
>JADZBT010000009.1 GCA_020851915.1 Alphaproteobacteria bacterium
CTTTACGGCCCGCAAATACGTTCATCACGCAGCGGTTGCTGCCGCGTACCTGCCGGGTGGAGGGGAGGGAATCGCCGGGTAGTACGGTGACGAAGGGTTCGTCCTTGTAGGTCTTCTCCAGAATGGCCTTGATCTCCGCCGCGCTCTTGCCGGTGACGTAGAGCGTCGAGAGGATGCCACGGTTCATGGGCATGAGGTGCGGGGTGAAGGTGATTTCCACATGCGCGCCGGCGGCCACGGAGAGCTCCTGCTCGATCTCCGGCGTGTGGCGATGGTTGCCGATGCCGTAGGCGTTGATGCCCTCGTTCAGCTCGGTGAAGAGGTTGGCCTCTTTCGCCGCGCGGCCTGCGCCGGTGATGCCGGATTTGGAATCGGCGATGATGGCGTTTGCGTCGATGGCTCCGGCCTTCAGCAGCGGCAGCAGCGGCAGCAATATCGAGGTGGGATAGCAGCCGGGGCAGGCCACCAGCCGCGCTTTTTTTATGTCAGCGCGATATTGCTCCACGAGGCCATAGACCGCCTCGGCCTGCAACGCGACGGCGCTATGGGCGTGGCCGTACCACTGGGCATAGCTGGCGACGTCGCGCAGCCGGAAATCGGCGGAGAGGTCGACGACCTTGAGGTGCGCGGGCAGCTTCGCTACGATCTCCTGCGTCGTACCGTGGGGCAGGCAGCAGAATACGGCGTCGATGCCACTCCAGTCCACGGACTCGTGCTTGACGAGGTCAGGGAGGCCAAGCCCCACCAGATGCGGGTAGATGGCGGCGATGGGCTGGCCGGCCTTGCTGTCGGCGGTGAGTGCCTTGATGGCCACGGAAGGGTGATGCCGCAGCAGGCGGATGAGTTCTGCGCCGGTGTAGCCGCTGGCGCCCAGAATGGCGATGGAGAGTTGCTTGGTCATGTCGTGCCTTTCTATACATTGCCATCCCGGCGCAGGCCGGGATCTTATGTATTCTCATGCCACCGGAGAAATGAGATCCCGGCCTGCGCCGGGATGGCATGTTTGTATTAATATATAAACAAAAAAGGCGCCAGTTGCGTGGCGCCTTTTCGTTTCGTCTGGACGTCTCCTTAACGTTTGGAGAACTGGAAGCTGCGCCGCGCTTTCTTGCGTCCGTATTTTTTGCGTTCCACTGTACGCGCGTCGCGGGTCAGGAACCCACCGCGGCGAAGCGGCGTGTGCAGCATCGGGTCGTAATTGTCGAGCGCGCGGCTGATGCCGTGGCGCACTGCGCCGGCCTGTCCGGAGAGCCCGCCGCCTTCGACCGTGCAGTTCACGTCGTAATTGCCGACGCGATCCACGACCACGAAGGGCTGGTTCACGATCATCTGCAATACGGGACGTGCGAAATATTTGCTGACATCGCGGCCATTGACCGTGATCTTGCCCTTGCCCTTGGAGAGCCATACGCGGGCAACCGCATCCTTACGACGGCCCGTGCCATAGGCGCGGCCCAGCTTGTCCATCTTCGGCTTGCGATCTACTTTTACGTCTGCTGCAACTGCTGCTTCAGCCATGATCCTATCCTTTAGTCTGTCTTTTTGTTCTTGCGATTCTCGCTCGCGAAATCGTACGCAACGGGCGTCTGCGCCGCATGCGGATGTTCCTTGCCAGCGTATACATAGAGCTTCTTGAACTGCTTGCGCGCGAGCGGGCTGTCTTTCGGCAGCATGCGCTCGACGGCCATTTCGATCACGCGCTCAGGATATGCACCGCCCAGCACTTTCTGGGGGGTGGTCTCCTTGATGCCGCCCGGGAAGCCGGTGTGACGGAAGTAGCTCTTATCCGTGAGCTTGCGCCCCGTGAGCTTCACCTTCTCGGCGTTGATGACGATGATGTTGTCGCCGCAATCGAGATTGGGCGAGAAGGTCGGCTTATGACGGCCGCGCAGCATCATCGCGATGCGCGAGGCCAACCGGCCCAGGATCACGTCTTCCGCGTCGATCACGTACCACTTGGGATCAAGTTCCGACAGTTTTGCTGCGTAGCTGGTCATTGAATTATCTCACGTATACAAAGCGCATTACAATAATCTTCACTCCCGGAATAACCCCTACCCGGAAAGGTGGGCGAGTATGCCCATCAGGGGGGGTGCTGTCAATGGGAAAATGGCATTAGGCCTCAGGCATAGGGGATTAGGGGGGTAAAAAGCCAGAAAATGGCGTAATTCTCAGTGCCTAAACCCTAATGCCTAAAGCCTTAAGCGGCCTTTGCCTTAGCGGTCTGGCTGCTTAAAAACCGTTCCGCTTCGAGCGCCGCCATGCAGCCCGTGCCCGCCGCCGTCACCGCCTGACGGAATACATGGTCCTGCACGTCCCCGGCGGCGAAAATGCCGGGGATCTTGGTGGCCGTGCTGTCGGGCCGGGTGATGAGGTAGCCGGTCTCGTCCATATCGAGGATGCCCTTGAAGAGCTGCGTCGTCGGCGCATGGCCGATGGCGATGAATACGCCATGGACCGCCAGCTCGGAGGTCTTGCCCGTCACGACGTCCTTGAGGCGTACACCGGTGACGCCCAGTGGGTCTTCCGTGCCCAGCACCTCGTCCAGCGTGGTGTTCCACAGTACTTTGATGTTCGCGGTCTTGAACAGGCGCTCCTGAAGTATCTTCTCGGACTTGAAGCTGTCGCGGCGATGGATGATCGTCACCTGCTTGGCGATATTCGCAAGATAGAGCGCCTCTTCCACGGCGGTATTGCCACCACCCACCACCAGCACGTCGCGGTTCTTGTAGAAGAACCCGTCGCAGGTGGCGCAGCCCGATACGCCGAAGCCTTTGAATTTATCTTCCGACGGCAGCCCCAGATATTTCGCCTGCGCGCCGGTGGCGATAATGATGGCGTCGGCGGTATAGACCGTGCCGGAATCGCCCCACGCGGTGAAGGGGCGCTTCGCAAAATCCACTTTGTTGATGCGGTCCATGACCATGTTCGTGCCGACATGCTCGGCCTGAAGGCGCATCTGATCCATGAGCCACGGGCCCTGCACGACGTCGGCGAAGCCGGGGTAATTCTCGACGTCGGTGGTGGTGGTCATCTGGCCGCCCTGCTCCATGCCGGTGACGAGCGTGGGCGCAAGGCTTGCGCGCGCGGTGTAGATGGCGGCGGTGTATCCGGCCGGGCCGGAGCCGATGATGAGGACTTTGGAATGTGCGGTGGTGGTCATGGGATTCCCTGCCGTAGAGCCGTCATCCTGCGCGAAAGCGCAGGATCTCTATCCGTATGTGGAGGGAGATCCTGCGGTCAAGCCGCAGGATGACGGGAGCATTTACAATTACAATTTAGCGGCTTTCTTATCGAGGTACTTGGCGACGCCGTCGGCGGTGGGTTTCATGCCCTCGTCGCCGCGATTCCAGCCTGCAGGGCAGACCTCGCCGTTCTCTTCGAAGAATTGCAGCGCGTCGACCATACGCAGCGCCTCGTCGATGTTGCGGCCCAGCGGCAGGTCGTTCACCAGCTGGTGGCGCACGGTGAAATTCTTGTCGATGAGGAACGTGCCACGGAAGGCGACCGCATCATTCACCAGCACGTCGTAATCGCGCGCGATCTGCTTGGTGAGGTCGGCCACCAGCGGGTATTTGATGTCGCCGATGCCGCCCTTGTTGACGGGAGTCTGCTTCCACGCCAGGTGCGTGAAGTGCGAGTCGACGCTCACGCCGATCACTTCCGTGCCACGGGTCTTGAACTCGTTCAGGCGGTTGCTGAACGCGATGATCTCGGACGGGCACACGAAGGTGAAGTCGAGCGGGTAGAAGAACAGCACGCCCACCTTGCCCTTCAGGTAGGATTTCAGGTTGAATTTATCGTTGAAGCTGTTGTCCGGCATCACGGCGGTTGCGGTGAAATCCGGGGCTGTTTTGCCTACGAGTACGCCCATGAGTTTTCTCTCCATGTATGATGAAAGTTATTCTGTAGCTTCGGGAATCCGAGCGGAGAACCCTAGCCGGGAACGCATAAGGGGACAAGGGAAAACCCTGCCCCGATATAAGATTTAGAATTAATCTAAGTTAATGAGGGGGGATGTCAAGGGGGGTGTCGAGACATTAGACTAAAGCAAGCTTAGCCTATCTCATTATGCTGACTTGAATGCTCAAAAGCCAGAGCTCCATCTACCACTGCTCCTCCTGCAGCAGCAGACCTGGATATCATACTAGCGAACTTTTCCCCACCTATGGAAAAGCAAAATTTTGTAATGTGTTCTTTGTTAAAGATATCAACATATTTGATAATCCCTACGAAGAATAACCTAAGTTTAGTACCATCTAAAATCGCTTTTACTTGGTCGACAGGAAGAGCGTGCGAATTAACAGTATATCCTTTGTGTGCGGCAGCCGGAAATAAAGTGGTGCTGCTTGCGATCATAGCTTCATTAATTTTTGGAAAATCAAAATCCTGTGGGTATGGCAGTGCAAACATCCCGGAAAACACTCTCACCTTTGTAGCAGGAGTCTGACCAGCATTATGGAGGCTGTATGTAATCTCAATGGGCTGCACTTCACCAAAATTAAATATTCCAATAGGCTGAATGCTTACATAGGCTCTTAACTGCCGTTCAGAAGTAATTTCTGCGCCTTTCACCAAATCTCTGGTAGCCTTCCACAGAAAAACCGTAGCTACGCCAATAATAACCGTAAATACAGCGATAATCTCTTCGGCGTTGAGTTCGCTAATAAAGGACTCAAAAGGCACGAAAGGATTACAAATCACAAAAACCGCTCCCGAATCACCTGCGCCGCGTCGCTGGCAGCGTCGAGGGGTTCGTAGCTGTAGGGCTCGAAGGTTGCGGGGATGGGATAGGCGATGCCCTTCTCGTAAAGCGTGGCGTGGAAGCGCTTGTGTTTTTCGGCGACGTTCTGGCCGCGGTCGAAGATGTAGACCGGTTTGCCGGTGAAGCAGGCTTCGGAGATCATCGACATCGAATCACCCGTGACGATGACCGCATCGCACAAGCCGAGATAGGCGAAGTAGGGATTCTCATCGCCGACGCGGTGGTCGTAGACGTAGCAGGGCGAGGTGAGTGCAGCGAGCAGTGCGCTCTCGGCCTCGAGGCCCGTGCGGCGGCTGGTGGTGAGCAGCACGGAACCGCCGGTGCTTCCCACCAGTTGCGATACCTGCCGCCCGAGCAGGTCGGCGGCGCGCTCGCCGAAGCGCCCGTAATGCGTATCGCCGCCGACCAGCAGCGCGAACCATGGTTTCGGCAGATGCGCGAATTTCGGCTCCCACTCGGCGTTGGACTCGGTGATGGCCGCGCGCGTCAGGCGATGCGCCGCGCCCACGGTTTCATACAGGTTGGCGGCGGGGGCCAGATGGTCGTGCGCGGGCGAGAGTATCAGGTCGAATTCATCCGCGCCTGCACCCGGCCACATGAATTGAATGAGCTTCGTCGTGCCGCCGCTCTGTTTTTTGATGTAGCGCGCGATGGGCGCGGTGCGCCGTCCGGCGGCGATCACCATGTCCGGCCAGGGCGGGGTGATAGCGTTCTGCGTTTCCTCCGTTGCACCGGAGAGCGAGGTTCCCAGCAGCCAGTTGGGCAGCCGGGCGAAGAGGTTATAGCGGATGTCCTTGATCTCGAACGGTACGCCCAGATGCTCTGCCACGCCCACGCATTGTGCGACATTACCCGCGCGGTCATCCGCCAGCACCCAGATGACGGGCGCAGCGGTGGGAGCGGGAGCAGATTTCTGGGTGGTTGCCAATGCGGTCACGATTTATTTGAACTCGACGCTTAACACTTCGTAATAACGCTCGCCCTGCGGGGTGCGTACCTCGACGGAATCGCCCACGGCCTTGCCGATGAGCGCGCGCGCGATCGGCGCGTTGATGGAGATGCGGCCCTGATCAAGGTCGGCCTCGTATTCGCCGACGAGCTGGTAGGTGACTTCCTGCTCGGACTCTTCGTCCACCAGCTTCACGGTCGCGCCGAATTTCACGTTGCTGCCGGTGAGCGACGGGACGTCGATGACCTCGGCGCGGGCCAGCATGTCCTCAAGATCCTGCACGCGGCCTTCGATGAAACTCTGCTTCTCGCGCGCGGCGTGGTATTCGGCGTTCTCACTCAGGTCGCCATGCGCGCGCGCTTCCGCGATCGCCGCGATCACTTCCGGGCGCGCTACGGTCTTGAGGTGCTTGATCTCTTCCTGCAGGCGCGCATGGCCTGCCGCTGTCATCGGCGCTTTATCCATAATTTCCCCGGCAAGCCTAGAAGAACACAAAGGCGCGAACCTCTACGGCCGCGCCCATCCAATGCTTATTTCACATAAGCCTGGAGCGGCTGCACGTCAAGTTTTTTGAGTCCCTGCATGGCCTGTATGGCCTGGATCAGCGCGCGCGCGCCGGGGATGGTGGTGGTGTAGGGGACGTTCATCATCAGCGCGGTGCGGCGGATGCTGAAACTGTCCTTGATGGCCTGCGCGCCCTCGGTGGTGTTGATGACCAGCGCGATATGCCCGTCCTTTATCATGTCGACGATGTCCGGGCGTCCTTCGAGCACCTTATGCACCGTGCCGACCTTCACGCCTTTGCCGGCCAGATGCAGCGCCGTGCCGCGCGTGGATACGACATCGAGCCCTAGCGCGATGAGTCCGCGTGCGATCTCGACGGCGGCGGGTTTATCGCCTTCCTTCACCGAGAGGAATACCGTGCCCTCGGTCGGCGGTTCCTGGCTGCCGCCGCCGATGAAGGCCTTGGCGAACGCCTTGCCGAAATCGGTGTCGATGCCCATGCTCTCGCCGGTGGATTTCATCTCCGGGCCCAGAATCGTATCGACGCCGGGGAAGCGCGCGAAGGGGAACACGGCCTCTTTCACCGCGACGTGGCGCAGCTTCTTTTCTTTGAGCTTGAAGGAGGCGAGTTTCTCGCCCGCCATGAGGCGCGCCGCTATTTTCGCTACCGGCACGCCGGTGGCTTTGGCCACGAACGGCACGGTGCGGCTCGCGCGCGGATTCACTTCGAGGATGTAGATGTCCGTGCCTTTCACCGCGAATTGCACGTTCATCAGGCCGATGACGTGTAATGCCTTGGCGAGCTTCTCGGATTGCTTCTTTATCTCCGCGACGATGGTGGTGGAAAGCGAGTAGGGCGGCAGCGAGCAGGAGGAATCGCCGGAATGCACGCCCGCTTCCTCGATATGCTCCATCACGCCCGCAACATGCACGTCCTTGCCGTCGGACAGCACGTCGACATCGACTTCAATGGCGTTGTCGAGATAGCCGTCGAGCAGGATGGGCCCGTCGCCGAACATGCTGAGTATCTTGCGGATATATTCCGCCAGCTCCTCGGCGGAATGGATGATGGCCATCGCGCGTCCGCCCAGCACGTAGGAAGGGCGCACCACCACGGGGAAACCGATGTCACCCGCGCGTTCCAGCACCTCCTCTTCCGAGTAGCAGATGTCGTTCTTGGGCTGCTTGAGTTTCAGTTTCTCCAGCAGGTCTTTGAAACGCTTGCGGTCTTCGGCGAGGTCGATGGCGTCGGGCGAGGTGCCGAGGATCGGGATGTCCGCCTTCTCCAGCGCCTCGGCGAGCTTGAGCGGGGTCTGCCCGCCGAACTGCACGATGACGCCGTGCAACTGCCCGGCGCTGCGCTCGACCTCGAGGATCTCCAGCACGTCCTCGGCGGTGAGCGGCTCGAAATAGAGGCGGTCGGAGGTGTCGTAGTCGGTCGAGACGGTCTCCGGATTGCAGTTGACCATGACGGTCTCGTAGCCGGCCTCCTTCAGCGCGAAGGAGGCGTGGCAGCA
>JADZBT010000010.1 GCA_020851915.1 Alphaproteobacteria bacterium
CGGGTGTAAGGCGCGGGGCGTGGAGCGTGGGGAGTATCCCCGCGCGGTGGCAGCACCATCCCAGCCACAGGAATTGCAACAACCCCGCGATGGCCACGCCCCAGGCGAGGGCGTCCGCCGGAGTGGCGGTGTAGGCGCTCAAATAGAGCAGGCTCAGCACCAGCACAAGATTGAGAAGGATAGGCGCGGCGGCGGCGGCGGCAAACCGCCCCACGCTGTTGAGCGAGCCCGCGAACAGGGTGGTGAGCGATATGAACAGCAGGTAGACGAAGGTGATGCGCGAGAGGGCCACCGTCAGGTCGAATTTCCCGGGATCGGAAGTGAACCCCGGTGCATAGATGATCATGAACCAGGGCATGATGAGCTCGAACAGCACCGTCACCGCCAGCAATATGGCCAACAACGCCGACATCGCCTCGCCCGCGAAGCGCCGGGCGGCAGGAAGCCCGCCGTCCTTGATGAGCCGCGCATACATCGGCACGAAGGCGGCGTTGAACGCCCCTTCCGCGAACAGGCGGCGCAGCAGGTTGGGCAGGCGGAACGCCACGAAGAACGCGTCGCTCTGCGCGCCCGCGCCCAGCATCGACGCCACCAGTATATCGCGCACGAAGCCCAGCACCCGCGACAGCAAGGTGTAAAAACCGATGACAAAGACGGATTTAATCAAGCAATCCTCTCTTCCAGAGCACCCGTCATCCTACGCGAACGCGTAGGATCTCATGCCATATACGGATAGAGATCCTGCGGTCGGGCCGCAGGATGACATATTAGCGCAAAGCCGTTTCCACTTGCCATTTCCTATAGCAGATTCTAAGAGATAACCCACCCTTTATAATACGGAAAAGAGCATCCCATGCCATTGACACTCATACCCGCCGGTACGCGCATCGATTTTATCCGGGCAAAATGGTGGGCGGTCGCCGTCACGATACTCGCGGTCGTGATCTCGGTGGGATCCTTCGCCACGCGTGGATTCAATCTCGGCATCGACTTCTCAGGCGGTATCGTCATCGAGGCGCGCACCGCGCAGCCGGTGGAGATGGCAACCATCCGCGAGGCGCTGGCATCCGTAGTAAAGGGCGAGGTGTCGCTGCAGAATTTCGGTGACGACCCGCGCGACATTATGATCCGCGTGCAGTCGTCGGGCGATCAGGCTGCCGTCGTGGAGCAGGTGAAGCAGACGCTTTCCACAAAAGTGCCGGGAACAATCGATTACCGCAAGGTGGATTACGTCGGCCCGCAGGTGGGCGGGGAGCTTATGAACGACGGCGCGCTCGCCATGGCGTTGGCCTTCGCCGCCATCATGGTCTATGTGTGGTTCCGCTTTGAGTGGCAGTACGGCGTGGGTGCGATCGTGGCGCTGGCGCATGACGCGCTGCTGACGCTCGGGTTCTATTCCATCACGCAGATCGAGTTCAATCTCACCTCCATTGCAGCGGTACTGACCATCATCGGCTATTCGGTGAATGACTCGGTGGTGATCTATGACCGTATCCGCGATAACCTGCGTAAGTTCAAGAAAACGTCCATCGGCGAACTCATCAACTTAAGCGTCAACGAAACGCTCTCGCGTACCATCCTCACCGTGGCCACCACCTTCCTCGCGGCGCTGGCGCTGGCGCTGTTCGGCGGAGAAACCCTCAAAAGCTTCAGCTATGCGATGCTCTTCGGCCTGATCGTGGGAACCTATTCCTCGGTGTATGTCTCGGCGCTGCTGCTCGACTTTATGAATCTGCGCGCCAGCGAGGGATAATCCCGGTGCGTATCATCCGCAGCAATGCTCCCTGCCCGCCGGATGCACGCGGCGCGGCCATCGCGCTCGGCAATTTCGACGGGCTGCATATGGGACACCGCAAGGTCATCGGCCAGGCGGTGGAAGCCGCGCGGTCTGAAAGGATCCCGGCGGCGGTGATGACCTTCGAGCCGCATCCGCGCCGCTTTTTCACGCCCTCGCACGCGCCCATCCGCATCATGCGGCTGCGTACCAAGCTGCGCCTGCTGGAGGAGATGGGCGTAGATATATTGTTTCTCATGCGCTTCGACGCAGCCTTCTCGCGCATCCCGGCGGAGAGTTTCGTGCAGGATATTTTGCAGAAGAAATATGCGGTGCGGCATGTTGTGGTGGGACATGATTTCATCTTCGGCCATAAGCGCGGCGGCAATGCCGAAACGCTCTATCGCATGGCCGAGGGTTGCGGGTTCGATTTCACGCAGGTAACGACGGTGCGTGAGGAGGGGGCGATCTGTTCCTCCACCCATGTGCGCGAATTGCTGGCGAAAGGAGATGTCGCGGGTGCGGCGCGCATGCTGGGGCATGCCTATGAGGTGGAAGGCCATGTGCAGCACGGCGACAAGCGCGGGCGGGAACTGGGCATCCCTACCGCCAACCTCGCTATGGGTGATATGTTCCCTCCCGCTTACGGTATCTATGCTGTGCGCGCATCCGTGGCGGATGGCGCATGGCAGGACGGCGCGGCGAGCTTCGGCGTGCGCCCGACCTTCGGCACGAATGCACCGCTGCTCGAAGTGCATCTGTTCGATTTCGGCGAAAGCATATATGGTAGACGCCTGCGCGTGCGGTTCGTGGAATGGATACGCGAGGAACGGGCGTTCGCCGATGTTGCCGCGCTGAAAGACGCGATGGCGGAGGATTGCCGGGTGGCGAAGAAGATGCTGGAAGGGGCCGCGTGAAACACAAAAACCTTATCATCGGATTGCTGCTGGCGCTGGTCACGATGCTTATCGATCAGGGCAGCAAATGGTGGCTGATGAAACTCATCGGCGAATCCGGGCCGGTGATCGAGCTGTGCGCGTATTTCAACCTGGTGCTGGTATGGAATCCCGGCATCAGCTTCGGCATGCTGGGCGGCAGCGCCTATGCGCCGATGATATTCACCGTGCTGGCATGCGTCATCGGCGGCGTGCTGATCGCGTGGCTCCGCAAGGTGGAGCAGGGGCCGCTAGCCGCCGCCATCGGGCTGGTGCTGGGCGGTGCGGCGGGCAACGTGGTGGATCGCCTGCGCTTCGGCGCGGTCGCGGATTTTTTCGACGCGCATCTCGGCATCTATCACTGGCCTGCGTTCAATGTGGCGGACTCTGCCATATTCTTGGGGGTTGTTATTATGGCGTGGGATGCGCTACACTCCGCGCCTAAACGGGAGAGTAACCATGAACCATAAATACGCACTCGCAGGCGTTGTCACGCTGCTGGCGCTTTCTGCCTGCGGCGGCGATGTGAAGCAATCGCTGGGGATCAAGAAAAAAGGGCCGGATGCATTCACCGTCGTAGCGCAGCCGCCGCTGGAGATGCCGCCGGAATTCTCGCTGCGTCCGCCGCGTCCGGGTGCGCCGCGCCCGCAGGAGGAATCGCAGGAAGACCGTGCTGCGCGCCTGATATTGGAACCGGAGCAGGATGGGGCGAAGGTGGAAGGTGTGGCCGCGTCCGCGCTGCCTGCCGCAACCGCGCCGTCGGAAACGGATTCGCTGTTGTTGCGCCGTGCCGGTGCGGAGAGCGCCAGCCCCGCCATCCGCGATACGCTGAACGCCGAAACGCAGCAAGTGGAAGAAAAGAAAAAGGACAAGAACTTCATCCAGCAGATGCTGCCAGACCGTGAAGCGAAAGGCGAGGTCATCGACCCCGTGGAGGAATCCAAGCGCATGGGCAAGCCCGTGCCGGGCGCGGAGGCCGCTGTAGAAAAAGATGCGGAGTAGACGTGTGTATTGCTCCTCCCCCCGCAGGGGGGAGGACGGGAGGGGGGCGCAACCATCCGCATCCACTCCCGCCATGCCCCCACCCCCCCCTCCCCCTGCGGGGGAGGGCGTGTTCGTGCGCCGCGGGTTAAGGGTATGCGCGCTGATATGGGCGTCGATGCCGTCTGCCGCGTCGGCGGACGTCGCGTATGAACGCGCGACGCTTGCCAACGGCATGGAAGTGGTGCTGTTCCCCAACCATAAAGTGCCTGCGGTCAGCCACTCGGTGTGGTACAAGGCCGGCGCTGCCGACGAGCTACCCGGCGCGTCGGGCGTGGCGCATTTTCTGGAGCATCTGTCCATCCGTGGCTCCAAGGGGCATCCGTCCGCAGACTTCACGCGCATCGTCGCCGAGAATGGCGGCGACCAGAACGGCTTTACCAATTACGACTATACCACCTATGTGCAGACCATCGCGGTAGATCGCCTGCCGCTGATGATGGAGCTGGGCGCCGACCGCATGCTCAACCTCACGCTGGAACCTGCCGACATCGACGAGGAACGGCAGATCATCATCGAAGAACGCCGCATGCGTACCGACAACAAGCCCGAGCGTCTGATGGCCGAGCAGATGCGCGCGCTGCTGTTCCTGCATCACCCGTACGGCACGCCCAGCATCGGTTGGAAGAACGAGATGGAAGCGCTCTCGCGCGATGATGCCATCGCCTTTTACAAGGCGCATTATAATCCCGCGAACGCGGCGCTGATCGTCACCGGCGATATCACCATGGAACAGCTGATGCCGCTCGCCGAGAAGTATTACGGCGCGCTGCCCGCCGGAACGCCCGTGGCGCGTAACTGGGTGGAAGAGCCGGAAGGCATCGCCCCGCGCCGCTTCACGCTGTCGCAAAAGGAAGTGGCGCAGCCGATCTGGACGCGACTCTATTCCGCGCCGAGCCTCGGTACGGACCGCTCGCTGCCCCCGGAACAATCGCGGCGTTCCTACGCGTTGCTGCTGCTGTCGCACCTGCTGGGCGGCGGGCAGACCAGCCGCCTCTACCAGTCGCTGGTGGTGGAGCAGAAGCTGGCCACCGCCGCCGGGTGCAATTATGACGATGTCTCACGCGGGCCGTCGCAATTCTCGCTCTATGCCATTCCCGCTTCGGGTGTGTCCATGGAGCGTATCGAGCAGGCTGTGGAAGCCGAGGTCGCTAAGCTGGTCGCCACACCGCCCGCAGAGGCCGAACTGGCACAGGCCAAGCAACTGCTGATCGCGGGCGCGATCTACGCGCAGGAGGGACTGGAACAGATCGGCTATATCGCAGGCACGCTGATCACCGCAGACATCCCGCTCGACTACCTCAATCACTGGCAGAAGGACATAGGGTCCGTGACCGCTGAACAGGTGCAGGAAGCGGCCACGACCGTGCTGGTGGCAAATCATTCCGTCACCGGAATTCTATTGCCGGAGAAAGCCGATGCGGTGGCTGTGGAGAAACAGAAATGATGCTATTTGGAGCGCCATCGAGAAAGCAGGCCCCTCACCCTAACCCTCTCCCTACGGGAGAGGGGATAAGAAAAGCCCCTTCTCCCATAGGGAGAAGGCGGGGGATGAGGGGCCTGCTTGGAATGATAAGTGCAGTGGCCACCCTGCTGCTGGCCGCGCCCGCACAGGCCGCCGAGCCGGTGCAGGAGGTGGTGGCGGCGAACGGCCTTACCGCGTGGCTGATCGAGGATCATAGCTTGCCGGTGCTGACAATGAAACTCGCGTTCCGTGGCGGCGGATACGCCCATGACGAACCGGGGCGCGAAGGCACGGCGGCGCTGGTGACGGCCCTGCTCAGCGAGGGTGCGGGACGCTACGATGCCAAGGCGTTCCAGCAGGCGCTGGAGGCGCATGCCATCGGGCTGAGCGCGGATATTGACGAGGACGACGCGCGCGCCGCGCTGCATAGTTTAAGCGAGCATCGTGAAGTGGCCTTTGAGCTGCTGGGTTTGGCGCTATCGGAACCGCGCTTCGATGCGGATGCCATTGCCCGCGTCAAGGCGCAGATGCAGACCGAGCGCGTCATGCGCGACCAGAAACCTGCGTATGTGGCGGCCACGACCTGGAGCGACATCGCCTATCCCAATGCGCCCTACGCGCAGGACGAACTGGGCAGCGCGCAATCGGTCGAGGCTATCGCGAAAGAAGATCTTACCGCCTATGTGCGGCATCATTTCACCCGCGACAGCGCGCTCATCGCGGTAGTGGGCGATATTACCGCACCTGAACTGAAGCGCCTGATGGATCTGCATCTGGCGGGACTACCGCCGCGCTCATCGGTGGCCTTGCCGGAACTCACACGTATGAAAGTGACCGCAACCGGCGGCCATGTGGTGCGCCGCGAACTGCCGCAGAGCCAGATCGTCTTCGGGCTGGAGGGCATCGAGCGCAAACATCCCGATTTCTATGCGGCCTATCTGGTGAATTACATTCTGGGCGGCGGGTTGAATTCGCGGCTGGGGCAGGAGGTGCGCGTGAAACGCGGGCTGGCCTATTCCATCGGCAGCGGCCTGTCGCCCATGGATCACGGTGCGATCTGGCAGGGCAATGCCGGAACACGCAATGAGAAGGTTCCCGAGGTGCTGGAGATACTCCACGCCACGCTGACCGACCTGCATGCGAAAGGCATCACGCAGGAAGAACTTGATACGGCCAAGCGCTATGTGACCGGTTCGTTCCCGCTGTCGCTGGATACCAATGACGGGTTGGCGGGCTATCTCATCACCATGCAGAATTTCGGGCTGGGCAAGGATTACCTCGACAAGCGCAATGGCTATTTCGAGGCGGTGACGCTCGCGGATGCCAATCGCGTGGCGAACACCCTGTTCGACCCGGAGAAACTGCTCACCGTCATCGTCGGCGATCCACCGGCGGCAGCGCAGGGAGAGAAACAATGAGTTATTGTCATCCTGAGCGTACGAAGCGCGCGTGAGGATCCAGATACATATGAATAAACTGGATGCTTACGGTCGCTATGCTCCCTCAGCATGACGAAAAAAGAAAGAATGCTATGACCCAATATTACACCCAGAATCTCGAAGGCTGCGCGGGCGCACATAAAAAACTTACCGTAGCACAACTGGCTGCCGCAACGACACAGGCCGCAGGAGCCGTGGCGCAGGTGATGCGCTGGAAGGAAGACGGCACGCTGCCGTTGCTGAAGTTGCCGGGATATACGGGCGACATTGCGGATATAGAAGCACTGGCGAAAGACATCCGTGCGCGGGTCACGCGGCTGGTGGTGCTGGGCACGGGTGGCTCGAGCCTCGGCGGCAAGACGCTGGTATCCCTGCGTGGCGAGGATTTCACCGGTACGCACCATTTTCCCATCCATTTTATCGAGAATGTCGATCCGCTGACGCTTACGGCGTTGCTTTTGCAGATCGACCTGAAAAAAGCCGCCTTCCTCGCGGTGAGCAAATCCGGCGACACGGTGGAGATCACCTCGCAGATGCTGATGTGCATGGATGCTGTCACCAAGGCGGGCGGGTTGCTGGAAAAACAATTCACCGCCATCACCATGCCGGGCGACCGTGCGGTGCGCGCGCTGGCGGAAAAATTCCGGATGCCGATTCTCGACCATGATCCCAATATCGGCGGGCGCTTCTCGGTGCTGTCGCTGGTGGGGCTGCTTCCGGCGGCGGTGGCGGGGCTGGATATTGCGGCCATCCGCACAGGAGCGGGCGCGGTGATGGACGCGCTGGCCACGCCTGAGAAAAGCGCAGCGGCGCAGGGTGCTGCCGCGAGCTTTGCGCTGATGGAGGCGGGCATCTCCACCTTCGTGCTGATGCCCTATGCGGACCGGCTCGCCGATTTCGGCATGTGGTATCGCCAGCTCTGGGCCGAGAGCCTCGGCAAGGACGGCAAGGGCTCCACACCCATCCGCGCGATGGGCACGGTGGATCAGCATAGTCAGGTGCAGCTCTATCTTGACGGGCCGAAGGATAAGTTTTTCACCTTCCTGCTGCTGGAAAATGCCGGGCTTGGACCCAAAGTGCCGCAGGATACCGGCGACGCGCGGCTGTCGTATCTCGCGGGCAAGGCGCTGGGCGATGTGATGCAGGCGGAACAAGAAGCCACGCTCGCCACGCTGATGCGCCATCACCTTCCCGTGCGCGCGCTGCGCGTGAAGAAACTCGATGAAGCCGCCATGGGTGCGCTGCTCATGCATTACATGCTGGAAACCATGCTCACCGCGCAGCTCATGGGGGTCAATGCCTTCGACCAGCCTGCAGTCGAGGAAAGCAAGGACCTGACGCGCAAGCTGCTGGCGGCGTGACCTTTAGTAGGTAGTGATTAGAGTCCGGAGTTCAGAGTTTAGTGATGGGTGACTTGCGTTACCCGGTGTGTATACTGACCACCGGACTCTGGACTCTAATCACGAAACCACCCGCCTTATGACCATCCGCTTACTACCGCCAGTCACCGTCAATCGCATCGCCGCAGGCGAGGTGATCGAGCGCCCGGCATCCGCCATCAAAGAGCTGGTCGAGAATGCGCTCGACGCGCGTGCGACCTCCATCGACATTGCTATTGAGGACGGGGGTCGTGCGCTCATTCAGGTGAGCGATAACGGCTGCGGCATGGGGCGCGAGGAGCTCACGCTTGCCATCCAGCGCCACGCGACCTCGAAGCTGCCCGACGACGACCTGACACACATCGAAACCTTGGGGTTCCGGGGCGAGGCGCTGCCTTCCATCGGTGCGGTGGGAAGGCTCTCCATCACCAGCCGGTTGCCCGGAAGCAGCGAGGCATGGCGCATAGAGGTGGAGGGCGGCGAGGTGCGCGACCCCATCCCGGCGGCGCTCTCGGCGGGCACGCAGGTGGAGCTGCGCGATCTCTTCTTCGCCACGCCCGCGCGGCTTAAATTCCTGAAGAGCGAACGGGCCGAAACGCAGGCGGCGCTCGATATGGTCAAGCGCCTCGCCATGGCCAATCCGAACGTGTCGTTCCGCGTCACCTCCGGCGGGCGGTCGGCGCTCAAGCTGAATACCGCGCAAGGCGACCTGATGGGAGCGCGGCTCGCGCGCCTTGCCGACGTGATGGGCGCGGATTTCGCCGCCAACGCGTTGCCGATCGAGGCCGAGCGTGACGGGGTGAAGCTCTATGGCTTCGCGGGGCTGCCCACCTACGACCGTGGCACGTCGGCGGCGCAGTATTTGTTCGTGAACGACCGGCCCGTGCGCGACCGGCTGTTGCTGGGCGTCATCCGTGCGGCCTATCAGGACTTTCTCGCGCGTGACCGGCATCCGGTGGCGGTGCTGTTCCTTGAAATCCCTCCGGCGGAAGTGGATGTGAACGTGCATCCCACCAAAGCCGAAGTGCGTTTCCGCGATAACGGCGGAGTGCGTGGGCTTATCATCACCGCTCTGAAAGAGGCGCTGGCGGGAGCCGGGCATCGTGCCTCCACCACGGTATCCAGTGATGCGCTTACATCGTTCCAGGGCCGGAACATTTCCCAATTCATGCCGACCTCCAGCATGTTCGCGCCGCGCCCTTCGCGCGGGATGTCCGATACCGCGTATGCGTTCCAGTCGCCCCATTCTCCCATGGCGGCGGGACTGGCTCCGGCGGCGCAGGTGGCGGAGATCCCCGACGAAACCCCGGAGGATTACCCGCTGGGCGCGGCGCGCGGGCAGTTGCACGAAACCTACGTTATCGCGCAGACGCGGGACGGCATCGTCATCGTCGACCAGCATGCCGCGCATGAGCGGCTGGTCTATGAACGCATGAAAACGGCCATCGCCGAGAAGGGCATTGCCCGGCAGCCGCTGTTGATCCCCGAGGTGGTGGAGTTGGAGAGCGAAGCCGCCGCAGAGCGTCTTGCCGCGCGGGCAGATGAATTGGCCGAATTGGGGCTGGTGCTGGAAGCATTCGGGGCCAGCGCGGTGGTGGTGCGCGAAACCCCGGCATTGCTGGGTGAGGTGAATATTCAGGGTATGGTACGCGATCTGTCGGACGAGCTGGAGGAATTCGGCGAAACGCTGGCGCTCAAGGATAAGCTGGAGCATGTCTGCGGCACGATGGCCTGCCACGGCAGCGTGCGCGCAGGCCGCAGGCTCAACGTGTCGGAGATGAACGCGCTGCTGCGCCAGATGGAGGCCACGCCCCATTCCGGCCAGTGCAACCACGGCCGCCCGACCTATGTGGAGTTGAAACTTGCGGATATCGAACGGCTATTCGGGAGGCGGTAAATAATATGTCCTCATTCGCGCTTATGATCATCACGCTTATCGGCTATCCGTTGCTGGCGTTTTTGCTGTCCATCCTGCTGGTGCGCGTCACTATGGCGATGCTGGAAAAAATGGCGCTGGTGGATGTGCCCAATGCGCGCAGTAATCATGCGACCCCAGTGCTGCGCGGCGGTGGGATGGGGGTGGTGGATACCATTCTGTTGCTGCTGGCTACCGCGCCGCTCGTATTCGGCGCGAAGCTCGACACTTACTGGACGATGCTGGGGGCGATGCTGTTCCTCGCACTGGTGTCGTTCGCCGACGACCGCAAGTCGCTGCCTTTCCAGTGGCGGCTGCTGGCGCAGCTGGCGGCGGTGATGGTGGGCATGCTCTCGCTCGATGCGCCGTTGTTCGGTGGACTGCTACCGGTGTGGCTGGATGCGCCGCTGACGGTGCTGCTCTGGATGTGGTTCATCAACCTCACCAATTTCATGGATGGCATCGACGGCATCAGCGGGGTAGAAATTTCCAGCGTGACGCTGGGGCTGGCGCTCATCGTGCTGCTCGCGCCGCTGCCCAATTCGCTGTTCGTCTATGCGAGCGTGACGGGCGCGGCAGCGGCAGGGTTCCTCGTCTGGAACTGGCATCCGGCGCGGGTGTTTCTGGGCGATGTGGGAAGCATTCCGCTGGGATTTATCACCGGCTTTCTGTTACTGAAAGTGGCGACGCTGGGTTATCCGGCGGTGGCGCTCATCCTGCCTGCCTATTATCTGGGCGATGCGACGCTGACGCTCGCCAAGCGCATCGCGCGCAGGGAGCGTTTCTGGGAGGCGCATTCGCAGCATTACTACCAGCGGGCGGTACGCAAGGGCTGGAGCCACGCCCATGTCGCCATGGTCATCGGCGCGCTCAATAGTCTGCTGGTGGTGCTGGCTGCGCTGACCGCGCTTGGCATGCTGGATCCGTGGATAGGCGTCGCCATGGCGGCGGGGCTGGTACTGGTGGTGCTGGGGGTGTTCCGGAAGAAGGAGTCTAAGAGTCTAAGAGTCTAAGAGTCTAAGAGTCTGGGATGTTGTTGGGTTAGCTATCGCACTCGCGTCTGCAGGCCCCTCACCCCGACCCTCTCCCTATGGGAGAGGGGGAAGAAGCTCCTTCTCCCATAGGGAGAAGGCGGGGGATGAGGGGCCTGGTCTATCGGTGTAAATGCTCAAACCGGAAGCACTCTACGCAGTAGCATCGCTTTGACCCCTACCTTGTAAATTCCCTAGCCAATCCGCCGCATGCGCGGTATAAACCACCCCATGGGAACCCGGCCTTTCAACCGCAATATCATCGCGGGCCTGCATGATTCGCTCATGGCGGCGGCGAGCTTCGTGCTGGCGCTTTACTTACGCCTCGGCAACGATATGTCCTTTGCTCAGGAGTTCCTGCGTACCGGTACGCGTATTTTTACGGTGGTGGCCACCACGGTATTCATCAGCATGGGGCTGTATCGCGGGCTATGGCGCTTTGCCTCGGCGCAGGATGCCATCGCCATCGTCAAGTCGGTGACGCTGGCGCTGCTGGTGTTCTTCCCGCTGCTGTTCATGCTGACGCGCCTCGAAGGCATGCCGCGCTCGGCGCTGGTCATTAACTGGCTGCTGCTCATCGTGATGCTGGGCGCGCCGCGCTTCCTCTATCGTATCGTGAAAGACCGGGGGGTGGGAACGCTGCTCAAGGACGAGGACCCGCATATCCCCGTGCTGCTGATGGGTGCGACGCATAATGCGGAGCTGTTCCTGCGCGAAACTGCTAAGCTCGGCCATTCGAGCTACCGCGTGATGGGTATCATCGACGATAGTCGAGAGCATATCGGTACTTATATCCACCGCGTGCGCGTCTATGGGCCGATGGCATCGCTGGAGCGGGTGGTCGAGAAGCTGGGCCGCAAAGGCAAGCGCCCGGTGAAGCTCATCGTCACCGACCCGCAGGCAGGCGGGGAATCGTTGCGCGCATTGCTGGCGCGCGTCGATGCGCTCGGCATGACGCTGGCGCGGCTTCCGGCGCTCACCGACTTCAAGGGCGACGTGGCGGAGAAGACCACGCTGAAGCCCGTCGTCATCGAAGACCTGCTGGGCCGCGCGCAGAAGACCCGCGATCTCGCGCCCGTGCGTGATTTCATCCGGGGCACGCGCGTGCTGGTGACCGGCGCGGGCGGAACCATCGGCGGAGAGCTGGCGCGGCAGATCGCGGCCAGCGAGCCGGCGGAATTATTGCTGTTCGACCATTCGGAATATGCGCTCTACCGCATCGATCAGGAGTTGGGTGCGCGCTTCGCGCACATCCCGCGCCGCGCGCTGCTGGGCGATGTGCGCGATCTGGAGCGGGTGCAGGCGCTGTTCGCGCAGTATCGCCCGGAGCTGGTGTTCCATGCGGCGGCCATCAAGCATGTGCCCATCGCCGAGGATAATCCCGTGGAGGCCATCCGCACCAATGTCATCGGCACGCGTAACCTCGCCGATACGGCGTGCGAGTATGGCGCGCGCGCGATGGTGATGATCTCGACCGACAAGGCGGTGAACCCCACCAACGTGATGGGCGCCACCAAGCGCCTCGCCGAGCAATATTGCCATGCGCTGGGCGACGAGGGCAAAGCGGGCAAGACCAAGCTGATGACCGTGCGCTTCGGTAATGTGTTGGGATCCACGGGGTCGGTGGTTCCGCTGTTCCGCCAGCAGATCGAGGCGGGCGGCCCGGTGACGGTGACCGACCCGCGCATGACGCGCTATTTTATGACCGTGCGCGAGGCAGTGGAACTGGTGATACAGGCCTCGGCCACCGGCGCGGAGCTGGCTGGGCAGAACGGCATGATCTTCGTGCTCGACATGGGCGAGCCGGTACGCATCGAGGAGCTGGCGCGCCAGATGATACGCCTCGCGGGGCTGTCCCCGGATACGGATATCGCTATCCGCCATGTGGGCCTGCGTCCCGGCGAGAAGCTCTATGAGGAGCTGTTCTACGCCGACGAGGCCCCGAAACCGCTGGCCGAAGGGGTGATGCTCGCCCATCCGCGCCGGGTTCCGCTGAAGCCGTTGCAGAAAAACATAGAAAAACTTGCCAAAAAGGCGTTCGCCTGCGATATGGACGGGGCGCTGGCCCTGCTCGCGGAACTGGTTCCCGAATATCGGGTGTCGCCCGTGAGCGACGCGGCGTAACGACCCACGAACGATGTGAATGATATGACCCGACCGATCACCCGCGCGCTGCTTTCCGTTTCCGACAAGACCGGACTTCTTGAGTTCGCACAATTCCTTGCCAAAAGCGGCGTGGAGATACTTTCCACCGGCGGCACGGCGAAGGCGTTGCGCGAGGCCGGCGTCGCGGTGAAGGATGTTTCGGAGCATACCGGTTTCCCCGAGATCATGGACGGGCGCGTGAAGACGCTGCATCCGAAAATTCATGGCGGGCTGCTGGGTGTGCGCGACAATGCCGAGCACCGCGCCGCGATGGAGAAGAACGCCATCCCGCCTATCGATCTGGTGGTGGTGAACCTTTACCCGTTCGAGGAGACGGTGGCCAAGGGCGCGGAGTTCGACGAGTGCATCGAGAATATCGACATCGGCGGGCCGTCGATGCTGCGCTCGGCAGCCAAGAACCATGCCGATGTGACGGTGGTGGTCGATCCCGCCGACTATGCGGCGGTGACCGAGGAGATGAAGGCCAATAAGGGCGCGACGACCCCGGCGCTGCGTCGCAGGCTGGCCGCGCGCGCATTCGACCGCACGGCGGCCTATGACGGTGCGATCGCGCAGTGGTTCGATGCCCAGACGGGCCGCGAATTCCCCAGCGTGCTCACCATCGCCGCCAAGCGCCGTCAGGCACTGCGCTACGGTGAGAACCCGCAGCAGCAGGCGGCGTTCTATGTCATTCCCAATCCTCCCCCCGGCATCGCCACGGCGACGCAGTTGCAGGGCAAGGAGCTGAGCTACAACAACATCAACGACACCGACGCGGCCTTCGAGCTGGTGAGCGAATTCGAGGGCCCGGCCTGCGCTATCATCAAGCATGCCAACCCGTGCGGTGTGGCGACCGGCAAGACATTGGCCGAGGCCTATCGCAAGGCGCTGGCCTGCGATCCGGTGAGTGCGTTTGGCGGCGTGATCGCGCTCAACCGCCCGCTCGACGAAGAAACGGCGGCGGAGATCGCCAATATCTTCACCGAGGTCATCATCGCGCCGGGCGCGGATGCGAAGGCCAAGGAGATCATCACCCAGAAAAAGAACCTGCGCCTGCTGATGACCGGCTCCATGCCCGATCCCGCGCGCGCCGACCGCATGATCAAGATGGTGTCCGGCGGATTCCTGTTGCAGAACCGCGACAACGTGCGGATCGAGGAGTCCGATCTGCAAGCGGTCACCAAGAAGAAACCGGATGCGGAACAGTTGCGCGACCTGTTGTTCGCCTTCACCGTCTGCAAGCATGTGAAGTCGAACGCCATTATCTTTGCCAAGGACGGCGCGGCGGTAGGCATCGGCGCGGGGCAGATGAGCCGCATCGACAGTACCCGCATCGCGGCGTGGAAAGCAACAGAAGCCGCCGAGAATGCCGGCGAGAAGCAGAGCCGCACTATCGGTGCGGTGATGGCGTCGGACGCGTTCTTCCCCTTCGCGGATAACGTGGAAGCCGCGCATGCGGCGGGAATTTCGGCCATCATCCAGCCGGGCGGCTCGGTGCGTGACGCGGAGGTCATCGCCAAGGCCGATGAATGCGGTATCGCCATGGTGTTCACCGCGCGGCGGCATTTCAGGCATTGAGCCGGGTTTTAGGTATTAGGCATTGGGCATGAGGGAATGACGCAGCCACAGAAAAAAACGTCGGAGGCGTCCGCGTCCATCGACCTGCTCCGGAAGTTGGTGGAGGAGGATCTCGCGCGCGTCAACGCCGTCATTCTTACCCATGCCGAGAGCCATGTGGATATGATACCGGAGGTGGCGCGGCATCTCATCGATTCCGGTGGAAAACGCCTGCGTCCCCTGCTGACGCTGGCCTGCGCGCGCATGTGCGGCTATGCGGAGGGCCGCGCGCATGTGGATCTCGCGGCCTGCGTCGAATTCATCCATACCGCGACGCTGCTCCATGACGACGTGGTGGATGACAGCAAGCTCCGCCGGGGACTTGCCACCGCCAACGACCTGTGGGGCAACAAGGAGAGCGTGCTGGTCGGCGATTACCTGCTGAGCCAAGCCTTCAAGCTGATGGTGGAATACGGCTCGCTCGATGCGCTGGGGATTCTCTCCGGTGCGTCGGCGGTGATCGCGGAGGGCGAGGTGCATCAGCTTACTACCGCGCGCAACCTTGCGACCACCGTGGAGGATTATATCCAGGTGGTGGAGGCCAAGACCGCACGGCTGTTCGCCGCCGCCTGCGAACTGGGTGCGGTCGCGGCGGAAAAACCGGAATGGCGCGCGCCGCTCGCACGCTTCGGGCAGGCGCTGGGCATCGCGTTCCAGATCGTTGACGATCTGCTCGATTATGCCGCCCAGCAGCAGACACTGGGCAAGACCATCGGCGACGATTTCCGCGACGGCAAGATCACGCTGCCAGTGATACTGGCTTACCAGCAGGGGACGGGCGAGGAGCGCGCTTTCTGGAAGCGCACGCTCGAAGACAATCAACGCGACGAGCAGGATCTCTCCGAGGCACTCACGCTGATGCGACGCCACAACGCGCTGGCGCAGACGTTGGAGCTTGCAGAGGAATATTGTGCCACCGCGCGCGCCGCGCTCGATGCCTTCCCCGATAGCGCATTCAAAAAGGCATTGCTGGAAACAATTCGATTTTGCGTGGAGCGGGCGTATTGAGCCGGAGGCCTGTACCTAGCGGGGGAAAGAAGATATAACAACAACCATGTTCGCATCGCTTACCAACACCGCTAAATGCTTCTACCGGGCGCTTATGGATACCGTGAACCATGACGGTATCGAGCATGCGGGGTATCTGGCGTTCCTCGGGCTGCTCTCGCTCTTTCCCTTCCTCGTGCTCATTTTCGCCATCGCGGGCGTCATCGGCGAGCAGGATATAGGGGTGCAATTCGTCACCCTCGTGCTTCCCCGCCTGCCCGAGGACGTTGCACAGGCACTGGAGCCGCGCATCAATGAGATCATCTCCGGCCCGCCGCAGGGATTGATGACCATCTCCATCGTCGGCGCCATCTGGACGGCCTCCTCCATGGTGGAGGGCTTGCGTACCATCCTCAACCGCGCTTACCGCGTCACCACGCCGCCCATCTATCCGTTGCGGCGGCTGCTGAGTATCGGGCAGTTCCTGATCATCACGCTGCTGGTCATCATCGGCATGCTTATCGCCATCTTCTGGCCGTTGCTCATCGCCAAGGTGAATAGCTTCGCCGCCATCGGTCAGCGCGGGCTGATCGAGGTGCTCGATCCCTTCTGGAGTTATGTCAGCTACGGGGTAAGCGCGCTAGTGCTGTTGCTGATGATTGCGGCCATCTATTATGTGCTGCCCAATATCCGCCAGCGCTTCCTGCGCGTGCTGCCGGGCGCGCTATTCACGGTATTCGGCTGGTTCTGTGCGGCGATGCTGCTTTCCGCGTACTTAAGCGATTTCGATCAAGTGAATATCATCTACGGCAGTCTGGGCGGTATCATCGCCGCGCTGCTGTTCTTCTACCTGCTGGCCGGAGTGATGATCCTGGGCGCGGAGTTCAATTACCATCTTGAGGTGAGTCGCGGCCACGCCATCGTGCAGCGCGAGGAAGCGGAGAATCTGGAGTTTAAGTTTTAGTGGTTAGAGTCCAGAGTCCAGAGTCCAGAGCTTAGTATCCATTACTGGACTCTAACCACTAAATTCTAATCACTATAAAATAAACTTCGACAGATCGCCCTTGGCGGTCAGATCGCCGATATGGGCGCGTACATATTCCGCATCGATGGATAGGGTGCTGCCCGGCGCGTCGGTGGCGGTGAAGCTTATCTCTTCGAGCAATTTTTCCATGATGGTGTGGAGGCGGCGCGCGCCGATATTTTCCACTTCTTTGTTCACGCGCGTGGCGACCGCAGCGATCTCCGCCACTCCCTCGGACGTGAAATCAATCGTGACGCGCTCGGTGGCAAGCAGGGCGGTATATTGCTTGGTGAGGCTCGCTTCCGGCTCGGTGAGGATGCGGATCATGTCGCTTTCCGCCAGCGGTTTCAGCTCCACGCGGATGGGGAGGCGGCCCTGCAATTCCGGGAGCAGATCCGAAGGCTTGGCCATGTGGAACGCGCCCGAGGCGACGAACAGGATGTGATCGGTCTTCACCGAGCCGTGCTTGGTGGCGACGCTGGTTCCTTCCAGCAGCGGCAGCAGGTCGCGCTGCACGCCTTCGCGGCTCACTTCGCCGCCGCGCATCTCGGAGCGCACGGTTACCTTGTCGATCTCGTCGATGAACACGATGCCGTTATTCTCGGTGATGGAGATGGCTTCCTGCGTGATGCTCTCCGGGTCGATGAGCTTGTCGCTCTCTTCCGCGACCAGTATGCTATAGCTCTCCGCCACCGTCATGCGGCGCTGCTTCTTGCGCGAGCCCAGTGCCTTGGAGATCATGTCGGAGAGATTGAGCATCCCCACCTGCCCGCCCGGCGCGCCGGGGATGTCGATGGAGGACATCATCCCGCCGCCGGAATCCTGCACCTCTATTTCTATCTCGCTGTCGCCCAACTCTCCGTCGCGCAGTTTCGTGCGGAATTTCTGGCGCGTCACCTCGCCCGCGTTGGGGCCCACCAGCGCATCCAGCACGCGTTCTTCGGCGGCAAGCTCCGCTTTGGCTTTTACCTCCTTGTGGCGGCGTTCGCGCACCATGGTGATGGCGATCTCGACCAGATCACGTATGATGGAATCCACGTCGCGCCCGACATAGCCGATCTCGGTGAATTTGGTGGCCTCCACTTTGAGGAACGGCGCTTGCGTGAGTTTAGCGAGGCGGCGCGAGATCTCGGTCTTGCCGCAACCGGTGGGGCCGACCATCAGGATATTCTTGGGCACGATCTCCTCGCGCAAGGTTCCGGGTACATGCTGGCGACGCCAGCGGTTGCGGAGCGCGATGGCCACCGCACGCTTGGCGTCTTCCTGGCCGACGATGTAGCGGTCGAGTTCGGAAACGATCTCGCGAGGGGAGAGTTCGGTCATGGCAGCAGAGTCCAGTGATTAGAGTTTAGAGTCCAGTGGGACAACATTGTTCTTTTCCACGGTTTTTTGTGAAAGCGTGCGATGGAGCGAGTGTAGCATTTTACTGATCTCCTCGCTTTTGGCAGATAGGGCGCTAATCTGTTCTGCGCGGAGCAAGGCGAGATTAGCCGCAATTTGCAGCTGAGTTTCCATCTCGGCCAGAGAACCAGAGGCAATATTCACAAAGCGAAGAAACTCTTTGGTAGAGCGTCGCGAACTTCCTTCCGCAAGATTAGAAGGAACAGAAATCGCGGCTCTCCTGAGCTGGTTGGTCAGTCCATAAAGCTCACTTGGCGGCAGAAGAGCGGTCAGGCGATACACGTCTGTTACCATGTCCATGGATTTTTGCCAGACCAGAAGGTCTTTGTAGCTCCGTACCGCCATATCGCTCTCGCCTAACTGGACTCTAAACTCTAACCACTAATCACTTCCATAGTCACATTCTCATTCGTATACACGCAGATGTCCGCCGCGATCTTCATTGCCTTGCGGGCGATCTGCTCGGGCTCGAGTTTCGAGTCCAGCAGCGCACGGGCGGCGGCTAGCGCATAGTTTCCGCCGGAGCCGATGCCGGCGATGCCATCCTCGGGCTCCAGCACGTCGCCGTTACCGGAGAGGATGAGGGTGGTCGTGGCATCGGCCACGATCATCATGGCTTCCAGCCGGCGCAGGTATTTGTCGGTGCGCCAGTCCTTGGCGAGCTCCACGCAGGCGCGGGTGAGCTGGCCGGGATGCTTGTCGAGCTTGGCTTCCAGCCGCTCGAACAGGGTGAAGGCGTCGGCGGTGGCGCCCGCGAATCCGGCGATGATCGAGCCGTCCGCCAGCCGGCGTACCTTGCGCGCCGAGGCCTTGATGACCGTGTGCCCGAGCGACACCTGCCCGTCGCCCGCGATGACCACGTTGCCGCCCTTGCGTACCGAAAGAATGGTGGTTCCGTGCCAGGTAAGGTTTTCTGTGCTTTGCATTTTGCCGTTCCCGCGCTATAGTTCTGGCCGGAAATATGGGCCGGAACCCCCGGTTTTTCAAGAAAGAAATCGCATGAGTACGAAACCACGCACCGCTACGGTGGAACGCAACACCCACGAAACGAAGATCCGCGTGAGCGTGAATCTCGACGGCAGCGGTGGGTATAAGGTCGCGACCGGCATCGGTTTCCTCGATCATATGATGGAGCAGCTCTCGCGTCACAGCCTCATCGACCTCACGGTGGAGGCCAAGGGCGATCTGCATATCGATTATCACCACACCACCGAGGATGTGGGCATCGCCGTGGGTCAGGCGGTGTCGGAGGCGCTGGGCGATCGCAAGGGCATCACCCGCTACGGCAGCGCGCTCATCCCGATGGATGAAACCCTATCGCGTGTGGCGCTCGACCTGTCGGGCCGTCCGTACTGGGTGTGGAAAGTGGAATTCTCGAAGCCGAAACTCGGCGAGATGGATACGGAGTTGTTCAAGGAATGGTTCCAGGCGTTCGCACTGCATGCGGGGGCCACGCTGCATGTGGAGAATCTCTACGGCGAGAATAACCACCATATCATCGAGTCTTGCTACAAGGGGCTGGCGCGCTCTTTACGCGAGGCCATCGCCATAGATCCGCGCAAGTCGGACGCGATCCCGTCCACCAAGGGCACGCTGGGCGGCTCGCTGTAATGATGGATACGCTGGAAACACTCTATGCCGTCATCGAATCCCGCAAGGGCGGCGATGTGGAGGCGTCTTATGTGGCGAAACTGCTCTCCCGGGGCACGACGCATATCGCGCAGAAGGTAGGGGAAGAGGCGCTGGAAACGGCGCTGGCAGCGTCCTCCGAAGGCCGCGAAAAGGTCGTGTATGAAAGCGCCGACCTGCTATTCCACCTGCTGGTGCTGTGGGCCGATCAGGGTATCCGCCCGGCGGATGTCGCGGCAGAATTGGCGCGCCGGGAAGGCACGTCGGGGATTGCCGAGAAGAATGCGCGGAAATAAAAATGACTTACGACACGAATAATATTTTTGCACGTATCCTGCGCGGGGAAATTCCCTGCGACAAGGTCTATGAAGACAGCCATGTGCTGGCGTTTAACGATATTGCTCCGGCAGCGCCGGTGCATGTGCTGGTCGTGCCGCGCGGCGCATACCGCTCATTCGACGATTTCGCGCAGCGCGCGAAGGCGGAAGAGATGCAAGGGTTCTTCGCTGCCATCCAGAAGATCGCCGCAATGAAGGGGCTGGCGGAGGGCGGCTATCGCCTCATCACCAACCACGGCGCGGATGCCTCGCAGACGGTGCATCACTTCCATGTGCATATACTGGGCGGCAGGCCGTTGGGTGGATTGCTGGCGGGCGATGTGTCCGCGCGCTAGCGCACGTGTAACGCACAGAGCAGCGTGAATAGCCGCCGCGCGGTGTCGAAATCGATGGTCACGCGGGGAGCAAGTAACTCGGTGAGTAGCTCCGCGCCTTCGTTGTGCATGCCCCGGCGGCCCATGTCGATGGCCTCGATGCGCGAGGAGTTGGCGGCCTGAATCGCCGCGTAATAGCTGTCGCAGATCATAAAATAATCGCGGATGATGGTCTTGAAGGGCTTGAGCGGCACGGTCACTTCCTCAAGCGTCGGGCCGTTCTCGGCGCGGACGTCGAGGTACAGCCGGTTGTCGCGGGTGCGGATGAACAGGTCGAAGGGGCCGGGATGCGCCTCACCGGATTCCTCGTCATAGGGCGCGAAGGAATTTTTTTCCAGCAACGCATCGATGGCGGCCTGACGTTCCTGCTCGGCCTCCTGCTGGCGCGATACGTCGCGCTCGTCGATCCTGATGCTGACAAGGTGCTGGCGCTTATCCATTGCTCATCACCCGCGCCCGCAGTGACAGCGCGTGTGCGCCAAGCCCCTCGGCATCGGCGAGTGCTGCGGCATGCGTGCCGAGGGCGCGGGCGGCTTCGGCATCCGCGCCGATCAGCGAAGTGCGTTTCATAAAATTGAGCACACCCAGCCCCGACGAAAAACGCGCCGTACCGGAGGTGGGCAGTACGTGGCTGGGGCCCGCGATGTAATCGCCGAGGGCTTCCGGCGCATGGCGGCCAAGGAATATCGCGCCCGCGTGAGAAATTTTTCCGGCGAGGGCGGCGGGGTTCTCGACGGCGAGTTCCAGATGCTCCGGGGCGATGCGGTCGGAGAGGGCGGCGGCTTCCTCCCAGTTCCTGACGATAATTACGCCGCCGAAATCATCGAGGCTTTTGCTGGCTATCTTGGCGCGCGGCAAGGTCTTGAGCGCCGATGCAATTTCCGTTTCTACCTTTGCGGCGAATCCGGCATCGTCGGTGATGAGGATGGATTGCGCGGCGGTGTCATGCTCGGCCTGCGAGAGCAGGTCGGCGGCGATCCATGCGGGGTTATTCTGATTGTCGGCGATGACCAGTATCTCGGACGGGCCTGCGACCATGTCGATGCCCACCTGCCCGAACACCTGCTTCTTGGCGGAGGCGACATAGGCATTGCCGGGGCCGACGATGACTGCCACAGGTGCGATGGTCGCCGTGCCGTAGGCGAGCGCGGCCACGGCCTGCGCGCCGCCGACACGGTAAATCTCGGTCACGCCGGCGATGCGCGCGGCGGCCAGTACGGCGGGGTTCATCTCGCCGTCCGGGGTGGGGACCACCATGACGAGGCGCTTTACGCCTGCTACTTTTGCGGGGATAGCATTCATCAATACGGAGCTTGGATAGGAGGCCGTGCCGCCGGGAACGTAGATGCCTGCGGCGTCGACGGGCGTCCATTTCCAGCCCAGCGTGATGCCGTCTCCGTCGGTGTAGAGGAGTGGCTCCGGGAGTTGTTTTTCGTGGTAAGCGCGGATGCGGCGTGCTGCGATTTCCAATGCTTCCAGCACTTCTTTGCCGGGGTTAGCGCTAGCGATGTCGTTAGCCGGGATGCGAATGTCGTTCGCCGCATACTGCACGCGGTCGAAGCGGTTGGTGTATTCCACCAGCGCGGCGTCGCCGCGTTTTTTTACATCGGCGATGATGCCGGCGACCACGCCATCCACACCCGCATCCGCATCGCGCTTGAGGGCGAGAAAGGAGGTGAATTGGGTTTCGAAGTCTTTATCGGCGGTGCGAAGAGTGTGCATCAGGATGCCTCCACCGCCGTTTTGAACGCGCCGATGAGGCTGTTCATCTCCTGCGTGCGGGTCTTGAGCGCGGTGCGGTTGACGATGAGGCGCGAGGAGACTTCTGCGATGGGCTCCACTTCGACCAGCCCATTGGCAACGAGCGTGCCACCGGAGCTTACGAGGTCGACGATGCGGCGGCAGAGGCCCAGCGACGGGGCCAGTTCCATCGCGCCGTTGAGTTTGATGCACTCCGCCTGCACGCCGCGTGCGGCAAAATGTTTGCGCGTGATGTTGGGGTATTTGGTGGCGACGCGCACATGGCTCCAGCGCGTGGGGTCGTCGTTCTCGGCGAGCGCTTTGGGCTCGGCAACGGAGATGCGGCATTTGCCGATGCCGAGATCGAGCGGGGCGTAGATGTCGGGGTAGTTGAATTCCATCAGCACGTCGCTGCCTGCCACGCCGATCTGCGCCGCGCCGAAGGCCACGAAGGTGGCCACGTCGAAGCTGCGTACGCGGATGAGCGACAGCTCCGGGATAGAGGTGGAAAACTGGAGTGCGCGCGAGGATTCGTCGAAGAACGCGGCTTCCGGCGTGAAGCCCACGCGCGTGAATAACGGCAGGAGTTCTTCCAGAATCCGTCCCTTGGGGACCGCCATGACGATCTTGTCGGAGAATTTCATGCTTATTCCTTCACCCGTTCCACTTTCGCGCCCAGCAGGCGGAGTTTCTCGTCGAAACGCTCATAGCCTCGGTCGAGGTGGTACACGCGATGTATCACGGATGTCCCCTCGGCGGCAAGCGCGGCCAGCACCAGCGAGCCGGACGCACGAAGATCGGTGGCCATCACCGGTGCGCCGTGCAGCTGCTCCACGCCACGGATGGTGGCGACGTTGCCGTGAATGGCGATGTCCGCGCCCATGCGGGTGAGCTCGGGCACGTGCATGAAGCGATTCTCGAAGATGGTTTCGCTGATGACCGATGCACCGTGCGCCAGCGTGAGCAGCGCCATCATCTGCGCCTGCATGTCGGTGGGGAAGGCGGGGTGCGGCGCGGTGGTGATGTCGATGCCCTTCAATGCGCTGCGGTCGCAGGAAACGATGAGGCTGTCCTCGGTGGTTTCGATGGTCACGCCCGCGTCGCGCATGGCGTTGAGCGCCGCGCCGAGCAGGGCGGGCTGCGTGTTCTTTATCTCCACCCGTCCGCCGGTGATGGCAGCGGCCACTGCATAGGTTCCGGTCTCGATGCGGTCGGGGATGATGTCATGCTCGCAACCATGCAGGGTTCTCTGGCCCTCGATGGTGAGGGTATCCGTGCCGATGCCATCGATTCTGGCGCCCATCTTGACGAGGCAGCGGGCGAGATCGGAGACTTCCGGTTCGCGCGCGGCATTGCGGAGGACGGTTGTGCCATCGGCGAGGCTGGCGGCCATGAGGAG
>JADZBT010000011.1 GCA_020851915.1 Alphaproteobacteria bacterium
ACAATAGATCCAGAATTTTCTGGATAAGTAAGGAATCTTAATAAATCTCAGTTTATAGCCTTGCCAAGGTTGGGGTCGAGAGTTCAAATCTCTTCGCCCGCTCCAATTTTTCAAATGCCGTACACTCGCAGTTCGTGCGTATCCGTGATGTGCTCGTTGTTATCTTGTCACGTCAGTGAGAAATTCTGAGGCTGGATGGAGGCTTCAGGGGGAATTAACGGTATTTTAATAAAAAAGTATTAGAATGTCCTGCAAGGGGCTGTGTATATCTATCGTATACGCAGGTAGCTTAGGACAGGATGTTGATGGGGCAGGGCACACGCAACCGATCCATGATGGGTACACGGGGATTTTCCCTGGTGGAGCTTGCCATCGTGCTGGTCATTGCGGCGCTGGTCACGGGCGCGGTAGTGGCCGGTCGGAGCGTCCTGCAGGAAGCCAAGCTCAAGACCATCATCGAAGAGATCAATACCATCAATCTGGCGGCCAAGGAATTCAAGACGCGCTACGGCGCGATCCCGGGCGATATGTGGAACGCCGCAGATACATTGGGCAAGCTGTCCGACGGTTCGGATCCGGTCAACGGTGACGGCGATGGGGTATTGCAGGCGTCCAACAGCGGCGGCGACAATGAGATGCTGGCCTTCTGGCAGCATCTGGCATTGTCGGGGCTGTTGCCCGGCGAATACGACGGAGCCAGCCTGAGCCCCGGCGCGGGCGTGATGTCCAGCGACTACGATCCCAACGTGGGATTTGAGATACAGCTGGTGTCCGGTGAGATATTCGTGACGGCATCCAAATACACGGGTGGTACGGGTGGCGGCGCGTTCCTGAGCCCGGAGGATACCTGGAATCTCGACCAGAAATACGATGACGGCGATCCGGCCACGGGTCTGGTGCGCGCGGTGACCGGAAGCGGGAACAGCGGCAATTGCGTTTCGGGCGGAGTCTACGTGCTCGACAACAAGGGGATCGCGTGCCGTCTGGATCTTCAGGTGCAGGAAGTCGCGGAACTGGAGACAGTAGCGCAGGAAGCGGACTATGCGGATGGTGCGATCACCACCTGCCCGGGCGGCGCATATGATGTTGGCGATCGTCGTGGGCCGTTACCCTGTCCGGGTGATTCGTCGGGGCCCTCCAGCGACAAGACCTATTATGCGATCTGCCGCAAGAACGGCGTATGGGAACCCGATACCACCAGCGATTATGAATGCGCGGTTGTTCCGCAATCCTGCCCGGCGGTGCTGGAGAGCAACGCCAACTGGGATGAAACCCTCGCGGGCGATTCGGCGAGCGGTACGTGTATTGCGGGATACAGCGGAACCCCGACGCGTGATTGCAACGTAAGCAGCAGCTGGGATGCCATCACCGGCAGTTGCGCTGCTGCCTGCACGACGCCTGCCAACCCGGCGAACGGCACGTCGGGTGCGGCGACCTTGAGCGGCAGCACCTGGTCGAGCACTATCACCTGCGATGCGGGCTACGCGGCGACCGGCAGCCCGCGCACCTGCACCACCGGTAATAGTTGGTCGGCGGGCAGTTGCTCGGCAGCCTGCTCGACGCCATCCAATCCGGCGAACGGCACGTCCGGCGCGGCGACATGGAACAGCGGCGCGAGCCAGTGGGAAAGCGCTGTCACTTGCGATAGCGGCTACACGGCAAGCGGCAGCCCGAGCACCTGCACCACTGGTAACAGCTGGACGATGGGAAGCTGTACGGCGGCCTGCTCGACACCTGCCGACCCGACGAACGGCACGTCCGGCGCGGCGACATGGAACAGCGGCGCGAGCCAGTGGGAAAGCACCGTCACCTGCGACACCGGCTACACGGCGAGCGGCAGCCCGAGCACCTGCACCTCCGGCAGCTGGACGATGGGAACCTGTGACCCCGCCTGCTCGACGCCAGCGGATCCGGTGAACGGCACGTCCGGCGCGGCGACGTGGAACAGCGGCGCGAGCCAGTGGGAAAGCGCGGTAAGCTGCGACAGTGGTGACAGCGCGAGCGGCAGCCCGAGCACCGGCACCTCCGGCAATAGCTGGACGATGGGAAGTTGCGTGGCGAACGGGTGCGGATTCCCGCCGTCGATCTCGCATGTGGTATTCGAGGCGGGCACGTCCAACGTAGGCGACACCCGCGTCGCGAAATGCGACAGCGCCTCATGGTACTGGGGCATGCCGGTAACTTATACCTGTTCCAACCCCGGCCCGGCATGGACTGGAACCGGCCCCACCTGTTACCTGCTCGATTGCTCGGGAGCCACCTGCTCCGGCACGGGCAACCCACAGGAATGCACCGTACCTGCGACCTGCGCCACCAAGGATTGCTCGTCCGCTACTCCGCCCACTGCGCCCGCTGGCGCTCAGTTGAGCCAGTCCGGCGACGGCTATGCCGATCAGGCGGACTACCTCTGTGACACCTGCTTCGGCTCCACCACCACCGCCACCGGCACTCCGGATGGCCGCTATCTCTGCGACAACACCGAAGGCTGGAAGGGTAAACCTGCGAGTTGTCCGCTTGCTGCGGCGACATCCCCTGTCGATCTCACGACCCTGGACGGTGTTACGGGTGCTCTGATCATGGGACATGCCGGCGACGGCGGATTCGGGCAGATGGGTGACCATAATGCGGCTGGCGTAGAGGCTGCGGGTGATGTCAATAACGACGGAATAGAAGACTTTATTATTGAAGCAAAATGGTCTGGCACTCCTGCTCAGGATACTGAAGTTTATCTTATTTTCGGCCAGAGCGGTGCGACTTGGGCAGCGACAGCAGGGACACTTAGCTCCCTCGCGCTTGATGGGACTGATGGTGTCCGATTCCATAATGGGGCGATGACCGCAGTGGGCAAGGGCGGCGATTTCAACGGTGATGGCATTGATGACGTACTGATAGGCGCGTACTGGGCGGACACCCCAAGTGCTGTGTACATCGTGTTTGGGCGCAGTGCAGGAGCGTGGGCAACGCTGGGGGGCTATGTGGACGTAACCACCCTGCTGGACGGCATCGATGGCGTAGCAGTGAATGGCCCGGTCGATTACGACTGGACGGGGTATGACACAAGCAACGCGGGGGATGTGAATGACGATGGCATCGACGACATATTGGTTGCTCGTCAAGATGCCTACTCTGCTAACGCCCTCGCTCCCTTTGTTGTATTTGGAAAAGATGTGGCAGGATGGGCAGCGACTGGCGGTAATTATACGGTAGCGTTTAATGGTACAAACAGCGTGAAATTCTCGCTGATTACCGCAGGAGACCAGATGGCGGCGGTAAGCCATGCTGGCGATGCCAATGGGGACGGTATTGATGATATTCTGCTTGGCGCTTCGGCGGCTGACCCTAATGGAATATCAAATTCTGGTCAGACCTATCTGGTGTTTGGTAAGACCGCAGCGAACTGGGCTGCCACGGGCGGCACGGTCACCCTCTCGGCGCTCAATGGTACTACCGGTGTGAAAATCAATGGTGTTGCGGCCAATGATTACAGTGCCGCATCCCTCGACGTGGGCAACTTCAATGGGGACTCTATTCCCGATATTCTGATAGGTGCGCCAGATGCAAATCCCGGTGGAATGTCGGACGCAGGCAGGGCCTATGTGGTGTTCGGAAAGAGCGCCGCTGATTGGGCGGCCACTTCCGGATCGTTTAATTTATCCACGTTGAATGGTACTAATGGCGCAGTGCTATCCGGTCAATCTGCTGACGATTGGGCCGGTGCTTCCGTTGCTAATGCAGGGGACATGGACGGTGACGGCATAGACGATATCATCGTGGGGGCTCCCGGATACGAATCTAGCAATAATGAGGGGCGCGGCTATGTTGTGTTCGGCAAGAGTGCCGCCGATTGGGCTGCAGTCAGCGGAGCGGTGTCGCTTACTAATGCAGATATTATCGCTACGGTTCCGAACAACGCCGGTGGAGGTTTGGGGTATTCAGTTGCTGGATGCGACGCGAATGATGATGGTGTTTCCGATGCGATCTTCTGTGCGCCGTACGCGGCAGGGAATACCGGGGCATGTGCGCTGGTATTCGGCGTAAACAATGATCCCTCGCCTTCAGAAGAAGATACGAACGGTAGCATCGCATATACCTACAATTCCACGACGCATGTCTGGACGGCATCACTCACTTGTAGCACGGCGGGGTATACTCTCTCCGGCAATGCCACCTCCACCTGCACCTCGGGTAACACCACCTGGTCGGCATTGGGAACCTGCGCACCAAACTGCACGACCCCCGCAAATCCGGCTAACGGTACGTCCGGCGCGGCGACGCTGGCGGGAAGCACGTGGTCGAGTACCATCACTTGCGATGCCGGTTATGCGGCTTCTGGAAGCCCGCGCACCTGTACCACCGGCAATAGCTGGTCGGCGGGAAGCTGCGTATCGACCGGTTGCAGCGCGCCGCCCACCATTGCCAACGTGGTGTGGAGCGGCGGCACGACCAATGAAGGCGACACGCAGGTTGCCAAGTGCGACAGCGCCACCTGGTACTGGGGCATGCCGCAGACCTACACCTGCACCAGCGGCAGCTGGACGGGAACCTCGCCCACCTGCTTCCTGCTCAACTGCTCGGGCACGGTTTGCTCCACCACCGGCAGCCCGCAGGAATGCACAGTGCCTGCCACCTGCGCCGGGTTGAGCTGCTCCACGGCGCCCTCCAATCAGACCGGTGCGGTGATCACGAATACGTCGAGTGGTTCGGGCTATGCCGCGTACCGCGACTTCATCTGCGATGGGTGCTTCAGCTACAGCGGCACGTCGGGCCGCCGCATGTGCGACAGCACGCAAGGCTGGAAGGGCACGACCGCCAGCTGCACCAAGCCGACATTCAGAAAATCGTCGGATGCGCTGGTGAACACCTATATCGTGAATGACCAGAATTCCAGCGATGTTATCGCGTTGACCGGTGGCGGGTATGTGGTGACATGGGTCAGCGATGAGCAGGATGGCGCGCTGGGTGGTGTGTATTTCCAGCGCTATGATTCCTCGCACGCGAAGGTGGGTTCCGAAACCCGGGTGAACACCACGACCGCAGGCGACCAGAATTACAATCATGCAGCGGCGTTGGCTACGGGCGGCTTCGTAGTGACGTGGTCAGGGCCTTCGGGAGCGAACAACCGGACATTCTTCCGTATTTATAACTCGAGCGGTACGGCGGTGACGGCGGAAACTGCGTCGTCCACTCTGGGTTCGGACGGGTATGTAGGATATCCGGTGCTGCTGGCGAACGGGAATTTCATGATCCTTAGCCATAACTGCTGTAGCGATGGTGACACCAACACGATACAGGGTTCGGTCTACAATACTTCGGGAACTCTGGTGACCACGGCGACCCGCATCAACACCTACGCCACGCTGGAGCAACGCGATGTGAAGGGTGCGCTACTGTCGAACGGTAACGTCGCGGTCATCTGGAATAGTGAGGATCAGGACGGCAGTGGTTGGGGCGTGTACGGGCAGATCGTAACTCCTGCGCTTGCCAAGGTGGGCAGCGAGTTCCGTGTGAATACGTTTGTTGCAGGCGATCAGGGCACGGACGATAGTTATGACGGCAGCGTGACCATTACTGCCCTCAGTAACGGCAACTTCGTTGCGGGCTGGATGAGCTATGGGCAGGATGGTGACAACTGGGGGTTCTATGCCCAGATATTTGACTCCACCGGGGCAAAGGTAGGCAGCGAATTCCGAGTGAACAGCACTACGCAGGGCATACAGGAAGCCCCGGAGCTTCTGGGGCTTGCTAATGGATATTTTCTGGCGGTTTGGTCTGGACAGAACGTGGATGGAGATGGCTACGGGCTTGTCGGCCAGTTGTTTGATTCTTCGGGTAACAGAATTCGCAGCGAACGCGTGATAACCGAAATCACCCGATATAATCAATATGAGCCCGATATGGCTGTGCTGGCGAACGGGGATGTGGTGGTGGATTATACTCACTACACCGACGCAGAAGATGATGGCTTTGAGACCTACCGTTCGGTTCTCCGTCCCTTCGCGGGATACGATACTCCCAGCGCGCTTGCTGTTGGCGGTGAGTCGCTGGTGAACACCTACACCACGCTCGATCAGGACAATCCTGCGCTCGCTGTGTTGGCTGATGGTGGGTATGTGGTCGTCTGGCTCAGCGACGGGCAGGACGGCAATATGTTGGGCGTGTATTTCCAGCGCTATTCGTCGGCAGGCGCGAAGGTGGGCAGCGAAACGCAGGTCAACACTCAGACCGTGGACGATCAGGATGTAGCGTCGGTATCGGGCCTTGCTAACGGCGGATTCGTGGTGGCATGGAACGACTACGAAGCGTCCATTGATGACGTAAAATTCCGGGTATATGACGCCTACGGCGCGCCCGTGACAGGAGAGCTGGTGCAGGGAGGAAATACCGGCGCGTATGTTCTGGGGCTGACGGACGGTAACTTCATGATCTCGAATCATCCTACCATTGTGTCATCCAACGATATTCAGATCGGGGTATATGACAGCGTTGGCAAGGCGGTGGTCAGCATGTTCCGGGCAAATACCACTACTGCGGGTGTCCAGAAATACACCGACATGGCGCAACTTACCGGCGGTAATGTGGTGGTCACTTGGGGCAGTAGCGGACAGGATGGCAGCGGGGATGGCGTCTATGGCCAGATCGTCACCACGGCGGGGGTCAAGGTGGGCAGCGAGTTCCGCGCCAATACCACGACTGCGGGCGATCAGGGTGGCGATTATGACGAGCAGCATGTGGCGGCGCTCAGCAATGGTGGGTTCGTGGTGGTGTGGGATACCAGTGCGGCTCAGGATGGCAGCGGCTACGGGGTGTATGGTCAGGTGTTCAATTCTGCCGGAACCAAGGTGGGCAGCGAGTTCCAGATAAGCACCACCACGACGGGCGACCAGTGGGCGCCGAAAGTGACGGGATTGCCGGGCGGCTATTTCTTCGTGGTGTGGGAATCGCTTAATGTGGATGACGATGCGGAGGCGGTCGTCGGCCAGCTGTTCGACTCCACCGGGGCCAAGGTGGGCGGCGAGCGCCTTATCAATCAGGTCACGGACTCCGGGCAGCAATTACCTGCGGTTACGACCTTGCCCAGCGGGAAGGTATTGGTCGCGTGGTATTCCGACGTCGGCGACGCGGATGGTAACGGCGTGATGCAGCGCGTTATCGACCCGTTCGTGCCGGCGAGCCCGCTGGATGCTCCGGGCCTGAAGTTGTGGCTCAAGGCGGATGTGGGCGTGACCAAGGATGCTTGGGGAGTTGTATCCGGCTGGACGGATCAGAGCGGAAACAACAATAACGCATCGCAAGGAACCACGGCCAACAAGCCCGCATGGGTCGATAGTCAGGTCAACGGGTATCCGGCGGTCGTGTTCGACGGGATCAACGATTATATGGGGCTCAGTGATCTGACCATTCTGAAAAACGTGTATGGCGCGGCGGTGTTTGTGGTCGAGAAGCGTAATGGTGCAGCCGGCGGCACGACCGACAACACGCTCTTTGATGTTTCCACCAACAGTGCCTCCAATCCGCGTATGGAAGTGGTGCTGGATGGTTCTAATGCCTACAAGATCAGCGCCCGCCGTAGCGACGGCAATACCACCGCGACTCTGACGGGCGGCACATCGGGAACTGCGTCATTCAATCTTGTGACGGCAATGGTGGATTATTATCTGACGGATGCCTACCTCTATGTGGATGGTACGCTTGCCAACTCTAACACATCATTCCTCGCTTCCGGATCCACCTCCAGCACCAACAGCGTGGCGGTGCGCCTTGGCGCGCAGGCGGCAGCCGCTGCCACTGGATTCTTAAATGGCAGTGTGGCTGAGGTGCTCGTATTCAACCGCCCGATGTACGGCACGGAGCGGGAGGCCATCGAGTGCTATCTTGGCCGGAAGTATAATCTCACGCTGGGCCACAGCTGTCCGGGCGAGATCGCGGGAACACCGGACGCCACCGGCGAGAATAGTTTTGGCAGCAACAACGGCACGATCAGTTACAGCTTCAACGGCACGGACTGGACCGGTACGCTCACCTGCAAGAGCGGCTATACGCTTTCGGGAAGCTCCACCAATACCTGCACGCCCGCATCCGGCACATGGGGATCGCTGGGAAGTTGCAGCAATACGATCACCACGCCGGCCACCATCAGCGGCCTGAAGCTGTGGGCGGATGCGTCGGATACCGCCAGCATCACCAAGAACGGCAGCAATCAGGTGTCGCAATGGAACGATAAGAGCGGCCAGAACAACCACCTGACGCAAGCCTCTGCTACGGAGAAGCCGCTCTCCGGCACACGCACGCTGAATGGTTTGAACGTGCTTGATTTCATCAGCGACGATTCCCTTGCCACCGCATGGCCATGGGCTGCGCCGGTGTCATTCCCTATCACTGCGTTCCTCGTTGCCGGTCAGGATATACCCGTTCCGGGCGCTGGGGCGGGCGGAGTATTCATTGATGGCAAAGAGGGCGCGACGAGCGGCGGTTGGTTCTGCCTTGGTTCCGGTTATGGCGTCGATTATTACGTCGAAGATGGCCCCGATGTCGCTTTGGGAACCGTTGCCGATACGAATCCGAAGCTGTTCTCCATTCAGATCGATGATTCGCCCGGCACGTTGGATAATACGAGGCTCTATGTCGATGGTATCCTCAGGGCGGGCCCCGCCAACGGAGCCGATCCCGGCGCGGCCCTTAACAATCTCTCTGTTGGCCGCTGGTGGTCGGACGGCATCGATGGCTTCATCGGAGAGCTCATCATCTATCAGGGCAAGCTCTCGGATCAGGATCGCAAGCGGGTAGAATGCTACCTCTCCAAGAAATGGGCGGTGGGAGTGGCCCACTCCTGCCAGTGATCGGGCGGCTCATCCCGTTACGGCGCAGACGTTCCGAACATATCCAGCCCTAGTTTTCCTGCCACGAACAGCACCAGCAGCGCCGTGAGAAGTGCGACGATGCGTGAAGGAAGCCATTTGATGGTCAGCAGGTTGCCGAGCTGTCCGCCCGCCAGCACCAGTAACGGCAGATACCAGTAATTCGAGATTTCCGCCGCGATACCGCTTTTCTGGAGCTGGCCGATGAGTCCCGCGATGGAATTGGCGAGAATGAACAGCGAGGCGGTCGCGGCGATCTGCTTGGGCGCTCCGGCCCGCAGGTTATAGAGGATGGGCGCGAGGAAAATGCCGCCGCCGATGCCCACGACCCCCGAAAGCAGCCCCAATATTGCGCCGATAACGCCGCCCCATACGGGAGAGATGGGGGTGTAAGAGCCCGGGTCGTCATCGTAGCGGCGGTAGTTGACGAGCAGGCGCAGCCCTGCGACCAGCAGCGTGGCGAAAAGCAACAGCAGGAATAATTCTTTTTCGACGGGCAGGCGTCCACCGATATAGGCCATCGGCACGGAAGCGAGGGTAGGGGGCAGCAGCATACGGCGGTCGATATAGCCCGCGCGCGCGTAATGGATGCTGTTGCCGGACACTACCAGAATATTACAGAGCAGCGCCATCGCCGGGATGGCCGTATAAGGCAGCCCCCACATCACCAGCAGCGCGAGGTACGAAGACCCGCCGCCGAAGCCGACGCTGGCATAGAATGCCGCCACGATAAAAAACAGTAATGCCAGCAGCATGGGTTATGGCCTTTTGCGCTTCTGGCTGCGGATGTCCACTTCCAGCGTCAGGTGAAGTAGGTGCTCTTCGCTCAGCTTCTGGACTGCGTCTATCCCCTCGCGGTTGGGCAGGGAGGAGAACAGATCGGCGGCGGCGTTCTTGTCAACATACAACATCAGGCAGCCCTTCTGATGCTGGAGCGTCAGAGGCGCGTTACTCCCTCCCCCGTAGGGGGAGGGGTGGATATTTACCGCCAGCGATGCCCCGTCCGGCAGCGGCGTGATGCTGGAAAGCGTGTCACCCGCGCAGAGCGATCCCAGTTCCTCTTTGGTCACACGGAAGCGCAGCGACGTGCCCTCGATACGCAGGTTCATGCTGCACCTCCTGCGAACGCTCGCCATTCTTCCGGCGTGTTGAGGTTGGCGAATGCGGATGTTTCTTGCTCCGGTACGGGTAGCTCGGTCAACGCTACCCGTTGTTGGAATTCCTTGAGGGCATGGGAGTTTTCTTCTTTCAACATCTGCTCCAGCAGCGTGATATGCGCTTCCTCCGCGCGCAGCCGGAAGGGCAGCATATAGCCCGCGAAGCGCACGGCCTCACAGCTTCCGGGCGCGGCTCGCAGCGCGCGCAGCCGTGCGGGGCTGATCTGTGGCATATCCACCGGCACATAAAGCAACTGCGCGTATTTTCCGTGCAGCGCCTTCAGTGTGGCGTGGATGCCGGAGAGCGGGCCGTGGCCGGGGATGACATCGGCGATATGTTCTGCATGGCTGATATAGACTTGGCTGATCCCTGCACTACGCAGCAATGCCTCCATATGCTCCAGCAGCGTCTTCCCGCCATAGCGGAGTTGCGCCTTGTCGTGCCCCATACGCGAGGATTTCCCTCCTGCAAGGATAACTCCGGCGGTGGCGGCGTCATGCGGCATGGCTGTGCCCGGGGTGTTCGTGGTGTGAGGTGCACAGCTCACACCCCTGCGTCCATGCGCTGTCGCCGTCGGTGTAATGTTCCAGCTTCCAGACCGGCGAGCGATGTTTGATCTGCTCGATGACGTAGCGGCATGCCTTGAACGCCTCGTCGCGGTGCGGCGACCCGGCGGCGATGACGATGCTGACGCCGCCGATGTCCAGCCGCCCCTTGCCATGCACAACATAGAGCCGCAGGCCTTTGCCCCATTGCTCTTGCGCTTCGGCGCAGATGGCGAGGAAGGAGGTTTTAGCCAGCGGGTCGAACACGTCGTAGCTCACGCCCAGCACCGGTTTTCCCTGATTATGATTGCGTACCGTGCCGACGAACAATGTTTCTGCGCCCATAGGCGCATCGGTTACGAAGGCCAGTGCCTCGGTAGGGTCGAGCGGGCGTTCGGCAACGTTCCAGACATCCACGAATATGCCTGCTTGCGCGTCTTCACTCCCCGGACAAGGCGCGGAGCGCCGTAGATCCGGGGTCTCATGCGCGAGATCCCGGATAGCCCTTTGGGCTTCCGGGATGTGTACTGTGGAATTGCAAGTCGGAGAGGGCTTGGTCGTCATCGCTCAACCCCCCGATACCGGCGGGATGATGGCCAGCACCGCACCGTGCGCGAGCGGCGCGCTTTCCGCCAGTATCTCTGTTTCGGTGGCGAAGCGGGAGCTTTTTATCAACCCTTTCGGTAGCGGCGTCGTGCTATTCTCCAGCTGTGCGGCGAGCAGCGGGCGCAGATCGGCGACCGTGCCGCGCTCCGGAAGTTCGAGTGCGAGCGTATCACCGAACGGCCTGAAGGCGCCGAACAGTTGTAGCGTGATCTGCATGGTCTTCTCCTGTGTAGGTCAGCGATAACGCCCCCGGCTGCAACGCGGCGATGGGAACGCGGTCGCCTGCGGCGAATTTCTCTTTTCCCTCCGGCAATATTGCCCAGCAGTTGGCTTCGAGCAGCGGGTGGATCTTGAAGGATTCCTGCCCGTCCAGAAGCCGGACGCAAAGCATCCCGTTCGCCTCAATGGATGCCACCGCTTTCTGGAAAAAACGCAGGTCGGTTTTTTTCTTCACGTCATTGGCAAGTGTCGCCAGCGGGAAGGATTCACCGTCCTGCCCGGTCATGCGGCGCAGCAGCGGTTCTACGAAAAAGCGCAGTCCCACCACCGCCGAGATAGGATTCCCCGGCAGGCCGAAATAATGCGTGCCGTTGGGGAAGCGCGCATAGAGCACCGGCTTTCCCGGGCGGATGGCCACCTTGTGGAAGTGGATGGTAGCTCCCAGATTCCGCAGGGAATCCGGGATGAAATCATGCCGTCCCGCCGATACCGCGCCGGTGGATATGATGACGTCCGAGGCTGCCAGCACCTCGCGCACGCGTGCCTCGAACACCTCCGGCTCGTCATGGATGATGCCCGCATAGGTGGCCTGCGCGCCGCGTTCCCTGAGGGCCGCCAGCAGGTAGGGCGCGTTGGAATTGCGTATCTGCCCGGGCTGCAACGGTATGGCGGCATCGTCCACCAGTTCTTTCCCCGTGCTGAACACCGTCACGCGCGGGTGCGGATGGACGCGCAGTTTCTCCACGCCGACCGCAGCCAGCGCCATGATCTGCATCGCGCCGATACGGGTTCCTGCCTGCACTACGGCATCGTCCGGCTGGAAATCCTCTCCGGCGCTGCGGATGTTATTGCCGCGCTCCACCGGTGCGGTGAGGGAAATTTCCAGCGGACGCCCTTCCGCGTTGCGCCGGGTGACGGTGACATCCTCAATTTTCACCACGGCATCGTAGCCGTCCGGCACGGGTGCGCCGGTCATAATTTCCCACGCTCCGCCCGCACCGGAGGCGAGGGCATCGCCCGCCACTGTGCTGCCCCGGACGGGTAGGGTGGCAGGCACGCGCAGCGTGTCCGCGCTATGCACCGCAAAGCCATCCATCGCGGAATTGGCGAAGGAAGGAACCTGTGCGGCGCTGGCGATGGGTTCGGCGGTCACTAACCCTGCTGCATCGGCCAGCGGAACCGTTACCGGCGCGAGCAACGCCGCTTCGTTCCGAAGTATATGGAGTGCATCTTCGTACGCGATCATGCGGCTTTCTCCCCGTGCGCGTGATGCTGGCAGGCACAGCCATGATGTTTTTTCTCGCGCGGCGTGCCGGATACCAGCGCGAGCGCATGCGGCAATACGGCGCGCAGCGCGTCCATGCCTTCCTTCACCGCCTTGGGGCTGCCTGGCAGGGCGATGACCAGCATATCGCCGATGACCACCGCAGTGGAACGGCTGAGCCACGACAGTGGTTGATGCTGTGCGCCGCTGCTGCGTAGCAGCTCGCCGATGCCGGGGATCTCGCGCGCGGAGAGGTGTGCCAGCGTGTCGGGCGTGATGTCGCGCGGGGCGAGCCCCGTGCCGCCGGTGGTGATGACCAGCTGCGCCGTACCGGAGAGCGATGCGAGCGCCACTTCCAGCGCGGAAGCTTCGTCGGGGATGACGCCGTATTCGGGCGCAGGGCAGCCCAGCATTTCCAGCTCTTTTCGCAGGAGTACGCCGGATTCATCCGCATAGACGCCTTTGCTGGCGCGGTCGCTGAGCGTGATGACCGCCGCGCGGATGCCCTCCAGCGGGCGCTCGTTCTTTTCTACCAGCAGACCGGACAGCGCGTCGGGCAACCCGTCGGGATGCACCCAGCGGCCTTTCTTGCCGCCTTCCTTGAGCAACAGGCGCGTATCGGAGATGGTGAGTGCCGGTTCCACCGGCTTGGTGAGATCATAGAGCGTGAGCAGCGCGGCCTGTACGCCCGCGAGCGCTTCCATCTCCACCCCGGTCTTGGCGGTGGTGGCCACAACGCAATAGACCGCGACGGACGCGGTGTTTGCCTCTAGCTCCAGATGTACCGCCACGTGATCCAGCATCAGCGGATGGCAGAGGGGGATCTGTTGCCATGCGTTCTTCGCGCCCTGCACGCCTGCGATCTCGGCGAGCTTCAGCACGTCGCCTTTGGGCAGCGTACCGTCCTTGATGCGCGTGAAGGCCTGCGCGCCCACCTGAATGCGCCCCATCGCCAGCGCGCGCCGGAAGCTCGGCTGCTTGGCCGTGATGTCCGCCATGTGATAGGCGCTGTTTTTGAAAAACTCCTCCATGCCGCGATGGTTGCCATGTTCCATAACTTATCCTCCTACCGATGCCAGATGCGGGGTGATCCCCGTGTTACCGAGCGCCAGAAAATGCGACGAGCATTTATAGGCCAGTTGATCCTGTATCAATGCGCGCAGCAGGGGCTGTTGTTCGTCTTCCTGCAACAGATGACGTAGCGCGATGCCCTGTTCGCCGAACAGGCAGAGCCGCAGGTCGCCCGTCGAGGTGACGCGCAGCCGGTTGCATCCGGCGCAGAAATCCTTGGAGTAGGGGGCTATCAATCCGATGGTTCCGGCATAATCCGGGTGGGTGTATACCTGCGCGGGGCCTGCGTCAACGCAGCGTGTCGCGCGTGTCCAGCCCGCTTTCTCCAGCGGCGCTTTGATGGTATCCGCCGAAGCATGGTACGTGCGGAAATATTCCAGATTCTCGCCGGTCTGCATCAGCTCGATGAAGCGGATGGAGATCGGCGTCCGCCGCGCCCAGTCGAGATAGTCCGGCAATTCGTCGTCATTGACACCCCGGAGCAGCACGACATTGACCTTCACATCGCGGAACCCCGCGTCGAGGGCGGCCTCTACCCCTTCCAGCACTTCGCTGAAGCGGTCATGCCCGGTGATGCGGTGGAAGCGATCCGCCCGCAGGCTGTCCACGCTGACATTGATCGCGGAAAGTCCGGCATCGCGCCATTCCCGCGCATGGTCGCGCAGGCGGTAGCCGTTGGTGGTGAAGGCCGTTTTGGCGATTTTCGGATGGGAAGAAACAAGCCGTGCGATCTCGGTGAAGTCTTTGCGTACGGTGGGCTCCCCGCCGGTGAGGCGGATCTTATGCACTCCCATCGCCGCGAACGCATCCACTACGCGGCGTATCTCCTCCGTGGATAGGAAAGAGGGTTTGCTGGCGCACTGATAGCCATTGGGCAGGCAATACTGGCAGCGGAAGTTGCAGACATCCGTGACGGAGAGCCGCAGGTAGGGGAAGTTGCGCCCGAATGTATCGCGCAACGCCACAGGCGCGCTGGTTCTGTTATCGGTCACTCTATCAGACTCCTTTCCAAACCCGGGAGGCTGCGGCGTTTCCACACACAACCCCGGCGCAGTAGCCATATCCATCTGAGGACTTAGGCCAAGGCGCTTCAGAGTAGTGCCCTTGTAGCACCCGGCCAAAACACCAAATGTGACGCAGGTCAATTTCCTGAATATTACGGGCGCTATGGTGGGCGGCATGAGTCAATTCGTATCTATCGGGTCGCCCGCCGCGCCGGCGGGGCGGAGGGTGGTGTTGTTCGCGCACGGGTTCCGCCCGTTCTTTCTGGCGGCGGGTGCGTATGCGGTCATCGCCATGCTGCCGTGGTTCGCCTTTTTGTTCAGCGAGGGCGGGGTGCTGCGTTCGGTGCTCGATGTCGCGACCGATCCGCGCATCTGGCACGGGCACGAGATGGTATTCGGCTTTGTGGCGGCTGCCATCGCGGGATTCCTGCTGACGGCGATCCCCAACTGGACTGGTTGCCCGCCGGTGTCCGGCGTACGTCTCGCGGGACTATTTGCCATCTGGTTGCTGGGCCGAATCGGATTTTGGACAATGGATGCGATTCCCTGGTTGCACTGGGTGGGAGCGGCCTTTTTCCCCGCGCTCGTGGCGCTGAAAGCGCCGGTTCTGATACGCGCGGGGAAATACCGCAACATGGCGTTCATCCCGTTGCTTCTGCTGCTGTTCGCCTGCGACATGATTTCGCTTCGGGGGTTGGAAACGGGGGATAGCGCCTTTGCCGCGCAAGGGCTGCTCGCCGCCGCCTGTATCATTACGCTGATGGTGGCGATCATCGGCGGGCGGGTGATTCCCGGCTTTACGCGCAATGCATTGATACACCGCAATATTCCGCAGAATATCCGTTCTTTCCTCTGGCTCGACCGGTTATGTATCGGGGGAGGGGTGCTTTTTGCGATCACCACGGTGTTCCCGTTCTGGGAGCCGCTTTCCGCCGCTGTGGCGCTCAGCGCTGGCGTAGCGCATTTTATCCGCCTGTCCTTCTGGCAGGGCTGGAAGAGCCTGCGCGATCCGCTCGTATGGGTGCTGCATGCCGGGTATATCTGGCTGCCTGTCGGGATGACACTCTCCGGATTATCACATCTCGGGCTGGTGGATCATTTCATCGCGCTGCATGCCCTGACATCGGGCATGATGGGTATAATGATTCTGGCCATCATGTCGCGGGCGTCGCTGGGGCATACGGGGCGGAAGCTGGAAGCATCGCCCGTCATGGCCGGCGGGTATCTGTGCGTCCTCACCGCCGTCGTGTTGCGGACATTGATACCGCTCACTGGCATCGTCGACACGGCGACCTGCCTGAAATGGTCGGCCCTATTATGGATGGCGGGTTTTTCGCTGTTCGTCGTGGTCTATGCCCCGATACTGCTTCGCCCTCGGGCGGATGGGCGGCCAGGCTAGGCGTGTTCTTCTGCGTGGCGGTGCGCGGTGCAGTTCTGGTTGGGGCAATCGGGCGTGCCGTGGCGGTCGCACACGGCTGCCGTTTCCGTATCGCAATAGCCGCACAGGGAGGACAGGTTGGGGATCACCACCGTATTGTTCTCGATGCGGAATCCTTTTTCTTTCAGGCGCTTGAGCGCGCGAGAGAAGGTTTCCCGCTTCATGTCGAGATAGGAGGCGATGAGCGACTTATCGTAAGGGAGTTCCACGCAGCGGGACATATGCCCCTGTTCCAGCAATAGTTTCAGCAGGAACCAGCCGATACGCTCGTCGGCGGATTTCAGGCGTGCATTCTCGATCTGGCGGATGAGGCTCTGCGAGCGGTATGACATGCTGGCCAGCAGGTTCAGCGCCAGTTCGTTATTGTCGCGCACCCGTTCGCGTATCATCGGCGCGGGCAGGGAGAGCAGGATGGTATCCTCCACGATCTGCGCGCTTACCGGGAACGTGGTGTTGAGGAACACGGCGGATTCCATGATGGAGTCACCGCTGGAGAGCATTTGCAGGATGGTTTCCTCGCCTGCTGCTGTGCCTTTGAACAGCTTCACCCAGCCTTTCAGTATGACATAGAGGCGATTGGCCTGTTCGCCTTCGAGAAACAGCATCTTTCCCTTGCGGAATTCGCGCACCTGTCCATGCTGAAGCAGCCGGTCGAGGTCGTGCGCCGGAATGCCCGAGAACAGCTGGAGAGAATGGATCAGATCCTGATATTGCATCAGGGAGTTTCCCAATGCCGTGCTTTCGGGCGGGATGGGGGAGGGGACAACCGTTGGTTTGCCGAGTGTTCTCTCCAGTTGCTGTTCCAGCGTATGCAGCGCATCGACCTTCTCGGTCACCAGATCGAACCATGCTGCGGGCGTCAGGGAGTGGAGCAGTGGTGATTCCGGCGATTGCCGCAATGCCTCGTGTATATCGTCCAGTTTCCGTATCGCCGGGGTTTCCAGCAGAGTGCGGAGCAGCTCTTTCTGCGCGTCGTCCGCCAGTGCCAGAAACATCTTGCGGTGGTTCTCCTGTTCGGCGAGCAGGAACAGCAGCCGCTCACGGAATTCCTCGTTGTGGAAGGAGTAACCGATGAATCCGCGTGCGCCGATGGCGCGTTCCAGTCCCACGCGCTCCTTGCATTGCAGGAAGGCGTTATAGGCGCTTACGCGCGCAGGGTCATTCCCTTCCGTATAGAGCGCGATCTCGACCATCGTCTGCACGAGGGGGCCGATCAGCTGGTGGGAATAATAGTCGATGGCATGCGATGGCATCACGCCGCATGCCTCTATCTCTTCGCGCTTTTCTGACAGGCCAGCCCATTGCTCCAGTACCTGGACGATCCTTCTCTCCTGCGCGGGTTTCAGCGTGGCTTCTTTGTGCCAGCGGCCCCACGCCTCGCGGAGCGCCTGAACCTGCCGGTCGGTTTCCATGAACTGCGCTTCCATGCGTTCGCGGAACAAGAGCCCCTCGCTGCCGAGGAATATCGCCGCGCACCCCCGCTCGCGCTGCAGGTGGTGGGCGGTGTTTCCAAGGATATGGAGAGCTTCTTTCATAGTAGCCGGATAGACCCGTTTGCGTGCGTAGGGTTCTGTATAGGGGCAAACGGATTAAAAAACAACGCCGTCTTGGAGAAAAAGGGCCGCTTATACCGCCTGAGAATAGCGGTGTGGTGCATCCTGAAGGTAGGCGTCGAACAGCGAGGCGATGACACGCAGCAGCGGCCTGCTTTCTTCCTTGATTTTCAGCGTGTTTCCGGATAACTCG
>JADZBT010000012.1 GCA_020851915.1 Alphaproteobacteria bacterium
GCGCACGCGTGGGGTCGGGAGTATCTTCAAATGTATTGCTTTCGCCCATTCCACCCCATTTCATGCCATCCCGGCGTAGGCCGGGATCTCATGTATCCACCAGCGTCCGGAGATAGATAAGATCCCGGCCTGCGCCGGGATAGCATCAATTTATTATTTCGCAGCATTGGTTTTTGCGTTATGCAACACAGGTGAACATCCTGCACCGCCTCATCGCCGGGGATTATATAGACCCCGCCACCGGAAAGGCAATCGCCTTGCCGCTGAAAGCCGCCGTCATCTCCGATGATCTGCGCGGAAGTGAGGCCGATCATCTGCATGCCCTCGACCTCGGGCACTCCTTCGCCCTCGTCTGCGATGCCAATACCTACGCCGCCCTCGGCCAGCGCATCGAGCACGCTCTGGGTGACCGCGCCCCCCTGCTCCTCCTGCCCGGCACGCCCAAGGCCGACATCGCCACCGTCGAGCATATCCGCGCGGCCTCCGCCCACTGTGACGCGCTGGTGGCCGTAGGCGGCGGGACCATCAACGACCTCTGCAAATATGCCGCCCATCTCGACGGCAAGCCCTACGCCGTGTTCGGCACGACCCCTTCCATGAACGGTTACGCCTCGGCCAACGCCGCCATCATGGTGAAGCGCCACAAGAAATCCCTCCCCGCACAGATGCCCGCCGGCATCTTCCTCGACCTCGGCGTGCTGTGCGCCGCCCCCGCGCGCCTCATCCGCAGCGGCTTGGGCGATTCCCTCTGCCGCCCCACCGCGCAGGCCGACTGGCTGCTCTCGCACCTGCTGTTCGACACGCCCTACAGCGACACCCCGTTCCTCCTGCTGCGTGATGACGAAGACGCCCTGCTGGAAAACACCGCAGGCCTCCTCAAAGGCGACCGCGATACCATGCGCTGCCTCGCCCGCACCTTGCTTCTATCGGGCATCGGCATGGTCATCGCCGGTGGCAGCTATCCCGCCAGCCAGGGCGAACACCTGCTCGCGCATTACATCGAGATGCTCCATCCGGCGGTTTCCACTCACAGCTACCATGGCGAGCAGATCGGCGTGACGACACTCGTGATGAGCGAGCTGCAAAAACGGATGCTGTCACAAATGCCCACACTCCATCACCGGGAGATCGATACACAAAACATCATCGATCATTTCGGAAGCGAAATCGGAGCCCACTGCATAGAGGAAATGCAGAAAAAATGGCTCTCCCGCGAGGCTGTGGATAGTTTGAACGCCCGGATAATGCGGGATTGGGAAAACTTTGCACAACAGATAGATAAGGTTACTCGCCCGACCGCCGCACTTTCCGCCGCCCTGAAAGCCATCGGCGCACCCTATAATCATTCGGATTTACAATGGCCTGACGCGATATACCAACGGTCACGCACTCACGCCCACTGCATCCGCGATCGCTTTACGTTCCTTGATTTGGAGTGGTGGGCGGCAGGCTCTGCACGTAAAAATTGATAGTAAGATTTATCAATATATTACCGCAACATCCTAAAAATCGAATTGTGGATAATTTTGTGGGAAAGAATAGGTTTCACCGCCCCCGGTACGCGGGCACGTCCTGACACGGTATCCACACGCCCTTCGGCATTTCCCCGGTCTGATAGAACACATCGATAGGAATCCCCCCGCGCGGATACCAATATCCACCGATACGCAGCCACTTGGGCTTCACTTCCTTCACGATGCGCCTGGCGATCTCCACCGTGCAGGCCTCGTGAAACGCCCCGTGGTTGCGGAATGATGCGAGGTACAGCTTCAGCGATTTACTTTCCAGCAGGAACTTCCCCGGCACATAATCGATCACCAGATGCGCGAAATCCGGCTGCCCCGTGATAGGGCACAACGACGTGAATTCCGGGCAGGAAAACCGCACGTTATACACCACATCCGCATGCGGATTCGCCACCTTCTCCAGCACCGCCTCATCCGGCGAGGCCGCTATCTCCGTCTTTCCGCCCAGCTGGGTGAGGTTTTTATAAATAGCCTTTTTGGACGCCATGACCGCCTTTTCCGCACATTGTCATAATTATTTAACGTCCATAGTATAAATAAAACTATCTATTTGAGAAGCAGGAAGGGAGAAATACGATGCCCATTGCAGCTATCCAGCGTTACAACCATGCAAAATTCAACGATGGGAGCTTTAAGTTTTCTCTCACGATAGGCGAATATAGCATCGCCAATGTCCAAACCAATCTTGGCAAGCAAGTCGCCGAAATACTCGATGGAATCCCGCACCTTTTTGCAACCAGTAACACCGCAGCCATACCCAAATTGTTAGCTGGACGAGTATCGGGTTGTACATCACATGGAAAATCTGCGGAGATTTCATGCAGCGTCAAACTTTCGGACGTAACCCCTGATATTCTGGCAAAGATCGACAAGGCATTCGCGGGCTTCGCCCATCTTGATGTGTCAAAGGCTATCGGCATTTAGCTCACAACGCCGGATCCACCAGCCCGTTTTCGCTGAAGCCTTTTTGCCGTAAGCGGCAGGAATCACACAGTCCGCAGGGCTTTCCGTCCTCGCTGGGGTCGTAGCAGCTGAGGGTCAGTCCGTAATCCACGCCTAATTCCAGACCCTTACTAATTATCTCTGCTTTGCTCATTTGGATGAGCGGGGTGTGTATGGCAAAATGGCCACGATTTTCCACTCCCGCCGCTGTGGCGAGGTTCGCCATCTTCTCAAATGCCGCGATATATTCTGGCCTGCAATCGGGGTATCCGCTGTAATCAAGGGCATTTACGCCGATAAATATATCATAGCAGTTTAATGTTTCCGCATAAGCCAATGCGAACGAAAGAAATATCGTGTTTCTTGCGGGAACGTAGGTAATGGGGATATTTTTTGAAATATTCGCCCCCGTCAGATGCTTAGGTACGTCTATATCCGCCGTCAACGCCGACCCGCCGAACAGGCGCAGATCGATCTCCGCCGTTTTGTGCTCCACCACCCCCAGTGCCGCCGCCACCCGCCGGGAGGCCTCCAACTCGATGCTATGGCGCTGGCCATAGCGGAAACTCAGCGCGTGGCAGGCGGACCCTTGCGAGTTCGCGCGCGCCCGGCCCGGTGCGGCGTCCAGTCCGCCACTCAACAGAATCACCGCTTTTTTAGGTGAGGTATTCATTTTAACCTATTCTATGCCAATAATTTTATGTAGCTGCATGGAGAGTCGATAGCCATGCGCCTGCGCCAACCGCGCCGTATATTCGCAATTCCGCCGGTTCTGTGCTTCATCATGTTCATCCATGGGTTGCACATATATCGGAATGGCTCGCCCCCCGATACCCACATCCGCCACCGTGCCGTAGTCCGCATCCCGCTCGGAAATAATGAATTTCATGGCCGTGACCCGATCCAGCAGGTCTTCGCGCAGCGGAGCATACCCCTGACCGGTATGTTTGGGGGAACAGACAATGTCCACCCGCGCATCCACCGGGCGGTAGAGCGTGCCATTGGTTTCGATCTGCACCCGAAAATTCGCCCCCAACAGTAGGTTACAGAGCTTTTCGATCGGCTGACGAAATGGCTCGCCCCCTGTTATTACCACCAGATCACATACTCGCGTATTTTGTGCATTTACAGATAGCTCCAGCACCTTGCTGAGAAGCGACTCCAGCGCCATGGGCTGGTAATCCTCAAAATCCGTATCACAGAATTCGCATGCCAGATTGCAGCCGCCCAGACGGATGAACACCGCCGGATGCCCCGCATACGGCCCCTCACCCTGAATGGTGGCGAAGATATGCTTCACCTCCAGCACCGAGCCATCGCCTTTCAGTAGGCCGCGTTTGGGATTTTTTCCGTGCATTGCTGTTGCGCTTCGCTGCCTGACTCATTAATACTTGTGGCCTTTGAACGGATTATCCACAGGGCGTTGTGATGAAGCAAAATACCAATAAAAGCAAGTGGAAACAAGCGACAAAGCTGGTGCGCGGCGGCACGATGCGCTCGCAGTGGGGCGAAACCAGCGAGGCGCTGTTCCTCAATTCCGGCTTTTGCTATGACAACGCCGAAACCGCCGAAAAGCGTTTCAACGGCGAGGAACCGGGCTTCGTCTATTCGCGCTACCTCAACCCGACGCTCGCCATGCTGGAACAGCGCATGGCGCTGCTCGAAGGCGCGGAACGCTGCTGCGTGGTGGCCAGCGGCATGGCCGCCGTATTCGCCGCGATCATGTGCCAGATCCGCGCGGGTGACCATGTGGTGTCGAGCCGCGCACTGTTCAGCTCGTGCCACTACATCCTCACCGAGCTACTGCCGCGCTGGGGCGTGGAGGTAACGCTGGTCGATGGCCGCGACGTGAGCGCATGGAAAAAAGCCTTATCGAAGAAGACCAAACTCGTATTCCTTGAGAGCCCTTCGAACCCGGCGCTGGAACTCATTGATATTGCTGCGGTGGCAAAACTCGCGCACAAGGCGGGAGCGCGGTTGATCGTTGATAACGTATTCTGCTCGCCGTTACTACAGAAGCCGCTGGAACTGGGCGCGGATATTGTCGTCTATTCCACCACCAAGCACATCGACGGACAGGGCCGCACGCTGGGCGGCGCGGTATTGGGAACCTCCAAATTCATCGACGATGAGCTGGTTCCCTTCCATCGCCACACCGGCCCGGCGCTCAGCCCGTTCAACGCATGGGTGGCGCTCAAAGGACTGGAAACGCTGGATCTCCGCATGGCTCAGCATGGCAAGAACGCGATGAAGGTCGCTGAATTTCTGGAAAAACATAAAAAAATCGAGAAGGTCATCTACCCCGGATTGAAGAGCCATCCACAATATGCACTGGCGAAGAAACAGACCTCCGGCGGCGGCAATATGATCGCGTTCTATGTGAAGGGTAACAAGCGCAGCGCCTTCGCCTTCCTCAACAAGCTGGAGATCATTGATATTTCCAACACTCTGGGTGACGCAAAAAGCCTTATCACCCACCCGGCGACAACCACGCATTTCAGCCTCAAGCCGGAAGACCGCAAAAAATTCGGCATCACCGACACGCTGCTGCGCCTCTCGGTGGGGCTGGAGGATGCAGACGACCTGATCGCGGATCTGAAGAAGGCGCTGGGTTAACGCACGAATACCCATTCATTTTCCGAGGACAGGCCGGGCGTGAAACAGTACCCGCCGCCGGTGAATTTCTTGATGCCTTCCGGCCTGTCGATGCGCTTTTTGATGACGTAATCGGTCATCATACCCCGCGCGCGTTTGGCGAGCAGGCCCACTATTTTGTAATCTTTGCCTTTTTTCTCTTTGAA
>JADZBT010000013.1 GCA_020851915.1 Alphaproteobacteria bacterium
ATCTTCTCCGCGCGGATGGAATAATCGGCCTCGGTGGACACCGCCCGCACGGTGCGCGCCAGCCGGGTCAGCGGCTCGGACACCACCGCCTGAAGCTTGGCCGAGAGGATATAGGCTACCAGCAGCGCCAGCAGCACAAATCCCGCCGCATAGAGAATATACTGGTTGAGGCTCTGCTTGATCTCGTTGAGATCGGCGCGGATATAGATGGTTCCCAGCTTATCCTGCGCCTGAAGGATCGGCTGGTAGACATGCAGCGAGGCGTCATCGAAATAATATTGCGGAGATTTCACCGACGGGCAGGGGATACCGGAAATATCACGGTAGTAACTGGCGAACACATTGTCTTCGGCATCATAGATGCAGGCGGCGACGATGGAGGATTTGGCGGCGAGCGAGGCGAGATTCTCGGTGGCGACGCGCGCATCGTCGAAGGTGAGCGACGCCTTGCTGCGGTCGCCGATGATCTTGCCCACGGCGGAGAGATCCTGCACCATGCCGTTGCGGATGGTCTGGGCGTCATTCACCATGAACACCGCGCTGATGAGCACCAGCGTCAGCGTGCTCACGCCCATGATGATGATCATCAATTTCTGCCGGATGGAGCAGTTCTGGAAATAGCGGCGGAAGCGCAGGCTGGTGAGTAACCATCTCATGGCACGATCTCCGCCAGTTCCAGCAGTTGCGCGCTGCGGAAGCCCTCCTGCGCGAAGGTCTGCGCGTTGATCTCCAGCTTCACCTTGTTGTCATGGGTATTCATGCCGACCATGCCACCATGATGCGCGAAATCCGCGATGTCACTCACGGTGAGCACACCGCGTCCTTTCAGCGACGCCAGCAACGACGGCATCTGGCCCTGCGCCGACGCCGCTATGAACAGCAGATGGCAGGCAGCAGCTTCATTTGCGGATTTCGGGTAGCGCACTTCGAGGGCCGCTCCCTGCTTCTCGTGGATATAATCAAGGCTGGCCCCGAACGGGTTCTTGCCATAGACGCAGATGATCGCCGGGCGCTCGGCCGTCGCTTCTGCGGGCGGAGTACGGGTCGCAGGCCATTCCACGAAATGCGTGAAGTTATATAAGAATACGGCCTTGATCTTGTATTCCCGCTCCAGCGCCGTATCGGCCGCCCAAAGCGGCGCTGACGAGCACAGCAGCGCCATCAGGAACAGGCAGGCAAGCGTTCGTCTGTGCGCTGCTAGAACCGCCATGTCGCTTTACCGTAGAAGCTCCGCCCCACCTCGATAGGCGCGACATAGATGCTGGGGCCGAATTCGCTATGGCGGTCATCCAGCAGGTTCTGCCCTACCAGGCTGAGCTCCAGCCCGTCGCAGGGTTTCCAGCCCAGCCGCAGATCGGCGCGGATATAATCGCTGGCCGTGTAGTATTTCACATCGTCCACGTAATAGAGTGACGTATCAAGCTCCATATCATGCGGCAGCGTCAGGTACGAGCGCAGGCTGAACTGCTGCTGCGGATACTTGATCTCGTCCTCCGCCGGGAGCGTGGTGGTACTGCCGGGCTTCTTATGGAAATACAGCTGGAGCAGGCTGTAGGATGCCGCGAGGTTCCATTCCGGCGTGACGCGCCAGCTGGCGGCGATCTCCGTGCCGTAGGATTCGCCGTACATGTTATTGTCGAAATCGAGCGGCACGCGCAGGTACGGCGAAGGGGTCGCCACCGGCACGGGCGCACCCACTTCCGTCGCCAGCAGGTTGGAGTAATCATTATAGAACACGGTGGCGTCGAGCGTGACGTGGTTGTCCAGTTCCGCCCGCGTGCCGATCTCATAGGCCAGCAGGTTTTCCGCTTCCACCGCCGGATTCCCCACCCAGTAGGCGAACACCGGCAGCGGTGACGGCAGCACCGTGTTGGGAGGGAATCCCTCGATCATCACATCCACGGTTTCGCTGCGTCCCGGCACGCGCACGGCGCGCGATACCGAGCCCCACACCGAATGCCGCGCATCGGGCGTCCAGAGCAACCGCGCATTGGGCTGCACCTCATAGCCGGTATAGTCGTTATGCTCGAACTTGCTGCCCAGCGTGAGGGCGAGCGTATCGGGCATCAGCGTGATCTTGTCCTGCACGAAGGCGCTGGCGAGATCATCCGCCTGCGATTCCGGGGTGAAGCGCACGTAATCGATGCCCAGCGTATTCTTGGTGTCGGTCTCGCTCCAGATGCGCCGCCACCCCGTGCCCCAGGTGAGTTCATGGCGCTCGGCCAGCGGCAGCGTATGCTGGAAGTCCACATCCACGGTATCGATGCGGTGGCCATGCATGTGATAATCGCGGGCGCTGTGGTCGGCATAGGCCTGGAGCGTCAGCTCCTGCCCGTCGTCGGTATTCCTGTTCCAGCGCCCAAGAATGTTGCCTCCCTGCACGTCCGTGGTCTGGCCGGGCAGGAAGGTGCGGTAGGGCGGTGTGACGGTGGAGAACATGGAGGTGCGATCCTCATTGGCATTGAACGCGTCGCCCTGTAGCGTAAAGGAATCCGTTTCCCGCTCCCAGTCACTGCGGAATCCCGCGCGGCCCATGTGCCAGTCATCGTCCGCATCACCGCCGCCGCGCACCTGCTCGCCGCCCCGATCGAGGTATTTGGCATAGACGCGGTAATTTCCGTCCTTCGTTTTCCCGCCATGGCGCGCGGCCACGGTGGCGCGCTCCTGATTGCCGGTGGTGACAGTGGCCAGATCGCCCTGCGTATCCCGTGCATGCTTGGTGATGATGTTGATGACGCCGTTCACGGCGTTCGCGCCCCAGATGGTTCCGCCCGGCCCGCGCACCACCTCGATGCGCTCGACGTCTTCCAGCATCAGATCCTGCTCATCCCAGAACACGCCGGAGAAAAGCGGCGTATAGACGCTGCGCCCGTCGATGAGCACCAGCAGCTTATTGGCGAATTCCGAGTTGAAGCCGCGCGCGGTGATGGCCCACTGGTTGCTGTCGATGCGGGTGACATGCACGCCCGGAACCATCCGCAGCAGCTCGGGGATGGAGGTCATGCCGGAGCGGCGGATGTCCTCCTGCGTGATGACGTAGGCGGCGGCAGCGGTCTCGGAGAGTTTCTCTTTCTTTTTCGAGACGCTGGTGACTTCCTGATCCATCAGCCCTTCAAGCGACAGCCCCAGCAGCGCGTCGATGGTGTCGTCCGCGAGCGCGGGCACGCACCACAGTATCGCCAGCGTGCTGATCGCGATGCCCCACGGTGTTTTTTTCATGGTATGGTTCCCCTGTTGCAGGGGATAGTAAAGGCCGGGGAAGCGCCGCTGTCAATGCCCGAGCGCCTGAGACTACCCGTTTTCCGCCGTTTTCTGCTCCGGAAGCTGGGGCGCATGCACCACTTCACGGTATTCGCCCTCGACCACCGTCGTACCGCCGTCACCCGCAGTGGTGTTCTGATACCAGGAGGTATGCACCATCGTCCCCGCCCCGCGCGAAGCGAACCAGGCGATGATCGGCATGACCAGCAGCAGCAGCAGAACCAGCGAGAGGCCAGCCACCAGCGAAAAGGCGATGAGGAACGCCGTACCGACCATTTCGAACAGAAACATGAAGAATCGTATCATGGGCGGGGATAATACGCATTTACAGTGCATTACTCAAGCGATCATCGCAGGGTTCCCGCCCGCGCTTGAAATTTTATCCACAGAGGCGTACACTGCCCCCATCCTGACAGGGGGGAGGGTACGATGGTAATGGGAACCGTGGTATATTTTAACCGCTCGAGCCGCTACGGCATCATCGAGCAGGATTCCGGCGAGGACGTGTTCGTGTATGAGCGCGACATCCGGGGCACGAATCCCGTGCTGATCCCCGGTGAGCGGGTCGAGTTCGACGTCGACCAGCGCCACCGCCGCACGATCGCCCAGCTCGTGGTACTCGTCGCATAATCCACGCCCTTATCCACAAGCACCCATTCCACATCCGGAGCGGCTGTTCTTGCCCACCCCGACACCGGAAACCTTCCCTCCGTCCCCACAACTTGCTATATACGCGTACATGGACTGGGATCGAATACGCATCTTTTATTCCGTGGCTACCGCAGGCAGCTTCACCAAGGCGGGGGAGCAGCTCAACCTCAGCCAGTCGGCCATCAGCCGCCAGATCAGCACGCTGGAGGAAAGCCTCGGCGTTACGCTGTTTCACCGCCATGCGCGCGGGCTGGTGCTCACCGAGCAGGGCAACACCCTCTACCGCACGGCCAAGGACGTGTTCGCCAAGCTCCGCGCCGCCGAGAATGCGCTGGCCGACAGCAAGGATCGCCCGCAGGGGCCACTCATCATCACCACCACCGTGGCCTTCGGCACGATGTGGCTGACGCCGCTCATGCGCGAATTCACCGAGCTGCACCCGACCATCCAGGTGTCGGTGATCGCCGACGACCACGAGCTCGACCTGCATCGTGGCGAGGCCGACGTCGCCATCCGCTTCCACGCGCCCACGCAGCAGGATCTCATCCAGCGCCACCTGATGAGCGTGCATTCTGCGGTCTACGCCTCCAACGACTACCTGCGTAAATACGGCGTGCCACAGAAGGCCAAAGACCTCGACAAGCACCGCATCATCGTCTACAGCGACGAGCCGAAATCCCTCATCCCCAACGTCAACTGGCTGCTGAATGTCGGCGCCGCCACGCCGCGCGAGCCGATATTCCGCGTCAACAACCTGTTCGGCATCCTGAAAGCAGTGGAGAGCGGGATGGGCATCGCCACCCTGCCGCCCTACATGCTACAGGGCGTCAGCGGCGTGACGCGCATCCTCGACAACCTCGCCGGCCCCACCACCGAGGCCTATTTCGTTTACCCGCGCGAATTGCAGCATTCCAAGCCGCGCCGCATCGCCGCCTTCCGCGATTTCATCCTGCGTAAGGTGGCCGAGGTGGAATGTTAGGCCATCTTCACGATTCTGTAACCGTTCGGTTGTATGGTGAATAAATCGAACCGTCTGTATGGAATGAATAATTTATGTCTGTAGACACCAGCGGCCATGAACTGGCGGCCCTGATGAAGGAGGGGGCGGTCGGGATATACACCGCGCTCCACACCGGCAGGTTCGCCGTGTGCGTCGACTTCACCCATACGCCCGCCGCGCATGTAACGCCCTGTTTCGGCGCGCGCGGCGCGGTGCTACGCGTCGCCGAAGGCGGGAGCGGTTCCGTTACCCACCAGCCCCACGGCCCGAATCTCTGGAGATTCACGAACCCGGCGGAAGTGGAGCGCCTGAGCCATTTTTGTGCAGAGCATGGCATAGAGCTCAAGCCCCGGATGGGGATAGAACAGATCCGCCGGTGAATCCGCCACTCGCAACCCTCTATTTTTCCGGGTTTAATAAAACTTCAACATTCGGCAGTTATGCTGCGTGGCACGGATGCTAGAGTCGCAAGGAGAGAGAAATGGCAAAATCGCTGACACTTGATGTTCCAGAGGTCATTCAGGCGTGGAGCCATCTGAAATCGATTTACGAACTGAAAATTTCTGTGGATAGGCACGATGAATGGGAAAATCCCACGGCCTCTCTGCATGATCTCGCCCTGCTGGCCGTGGAATTCCTCCCTGCGGACAGTCGCATCTCACGATTCATGGCCGTGGCCCAGCGCATCGGGAGGGCACATAATATGCGCGAGCAGGAAACGCTCTCTACGGAGGATCTGGATCTGTTGTTCTCTCCGCAGAAGGTATTCTCCGAAGCCGCCGAAGCGATCGCGGCATCCAATATTACCGTCGATGACCTGCTGGCCGTGCGCCACACCGCTGCCGCGTCCGCCTTTATGAACAAGGAAGAAATCGCTACAGGGCTTCGGGATGCCAGTACCTTTCTTTTCGCCTCCCAGTACCGTTTGCAAGAGCTGTTGACGGAGGCCGGTCAGCGAAAAGGCGTGGAAATGCCGGCCGAAGGGCGTACAAAATAGCCTTTTCTATCTTTCACCATACTCCGCCCCCTGATTCCTGCACCTTAACATCCCCTTAATCATTCATGCAATATTTGCATGAGTGCAATGCAATAACAGCGTTTGTAAACCAGAAACGGATGGCTATACTCACCCTTGTTCTGACCCCCTGTCAGGACTTTTCGGGCGAAAGCCCGTATGTTTCCGTCCGGTCGAGCATATCCCGGATGTGAAGCCTCCCTGTTATAGACAAATTGGCCGGATAGCGAAAGTTATCCGGCCTCTTTTTTTGCCTGCGGCTCGGCTCCGCGCACCCACCACCTACCATATATTGATATGGCATCCCTCCCCAAAAAACTGTTGCATTCAACGGCTTGAGCGCGTATAGGGCATAGCTCATGCATTCATTTTCATATCATTCTAATATACTGGGGGAATATCCAATGGTTACATCGATTCGTATCGCAGGAGCGGCGCTGGTAGCGGCGCTGGCATGTGCATCCACTCCGAGCTTCGCAGGCGGCACGGCTGACACGTTTGACAAGGTCGTTGACGAGCGCGGCGCGCCGGTAACGGATTTCCGTGGCAACTGCGTACGCACCAAGTGGGAAGCAAGCAACGGCGGATGCGCGGCAGCCAGCGACCTCTCCACCGATGATCGCACCATCTATTTCGATTTCGACCAGTCGGCACTGAATGCTGACGCGCTGAACAAGCTGGATGCTCTGGCCGCCACCGCACTGTCGGACGGCACGGTACTGAGCGCCAAGATCGTTGGCTTCGCAGACAATATGGGCGAAGACAGCTACAACATGGCACTCTCCAAAAAGCGTGCCGCAGCGGTTCGCGATTACCTCACCAGCAAGGGCCTGAACTCTGAGGTCGTGAAAGCACGCGCCGTTGGCGAACGCGCTTCCAAGACCGAATGCACCGGCAGCCGCGACGAGCAGATCGCGTGCCTGTGGCAGGATCGCAAGGTTGAAGTGGAACTGGAATTCGAAGCGAAGTAATCGCGACGTTCCATTCGATAAAATAAAAGCCCTGCGGGGGATAACTCCGCAGGGCTTTTTGTTTTCACAGATCTATAAACTGGGCTACCCCGCACGCAGCATGATATTCCCTTGTCATGCCAGCGCAGGCGGCAGAGAACAAGGCCCTAAGCGGCATTGGTTCCCCGGCTAGTCGCGGCCCTGTTGCAGGGATCCCCCTTTTTTCAGCAAGCGGGCGACAAACCCTCCAATAAGGGTATAGCCCGCCACTTTTCTCGTATAGCCTCCCACGCGCGCCACCAGAGAGTCCAGCTCGTCGGGGCCGTCCTGGCCCGAGGCATTGACCGCCACCTCGCTTCCCTGCGCCCACGCCCCCCTCTCCCGTGCAGCCGAGGATATTTTTCCTGCGTCTGCAATGATTCTGTTCGCAGCGGATACCACCCCATCATCCTCCGCATCGTCCGACATATACCCTTATCCTCCTGTTTCTGCCCGCACCAATTTGCGAATGATTCTTACTATCATAGTGGGCCGGGGGGCCGTCAAGTGGAAAACCGTTCTTTTTGCTGACATTAACGCTGGAGCATCTTTATATATCTTCCGGACGCCTCCCCGCCCCTTCTGGAAACAACAACGAAAGCCCGATCATGCGCTATTACGAAGACCTCGACGTCGGAACCTCGGTCACCACCGGGCGCGTCACGGTAACGGAGCCAATGATCCGTGAATTCGCGCAGGCCTATGACCCGCAGCCCTTCCACACCGACCCGGAGGCGGCGAAGCTCACCTTCTTCGAGGGGCTGGTGGCGAGCGGCTGGCAGACGGCGGCGCTCACCATGCGGCTGATGGTGGACAGCGATTTCCAGATCGCGGGCGGGCTGATCGGTATGGGACTTGACACCGTGCGCTGGCCTACTCCCGTGCGCCCCGGCGACATCCTCTGCGTCACCATCACCATCGCCGAAAAACGCCTGTCGGAGTCGCGCCCCGGCTTCGGCATCATCACCACCGAGATCGCCACCCACAACCAGCGCGGCGACGTGGTCATGCGGATGCGGACGCATATGTGGATACCCTGTCGGGCGACAGGGGTTGGGAATTAGGAATTGGTATTTTGGTAGATACGCGCTACAAGTTTTCTAATGCCCAATTCCAAAATCCTAATGCCCGACATGACCCCTCTCACCCGGCGACGTCTGCATAATTTCAGAGCCAATCGGCGCGGTTGGTGGTCATTGTGGATATTCGTCGCGCTGTTCTTGTTCTGCCTGTTCGCGGAGTTCATCGCCAGCGACCGGCCCATTCTGGTCTATCATCAGGGGCGGCTCATCATGCCGGTCTTCACCTCCTACACCGAGGCCGACCTCGGCGGCGATTTCGAGACCGAGGCCAACTATAAGGACCCCGCGCTTCAGGACCTCATAAATCAGGACGGCTGGATGCTCTGGCCATTGGTGCAATACGGCCCGCGCACCATCAACTATGACCTGCCGCAGCCCGCCCCCTCTCCGCCCACCGCGCAGAACTGGCTGGGCACGGACGATCAGGGCCGCGATGTGTTCGCGCGCATGGTGCACGGTTTCCGCATCTCGGTGCTGTTCGGACTGATACTCACCGCCATCAGCTCCGCGATCGGCGTCGCCGCAGGTGCGGTGCAGGGTTATTTCGGCGGCTGGACGGATCTGTTGTTCCAGCGCTTCATCGAGATATGGTCGGGCTTGCCGGTATTGTTCCTGCTCATCATCCTGGCCAGCTTCATCGAACCCAATTTCTGGTGGTTGCTGGGGCTGATGCTGCTTTTCTCGTGGATGTCGCTGGTGGGCGTGGTGCGCGCCGAATTCCTGCGCGCGCGCAATTTCGACTATGTGCGCGCCGCCCGCGCGCTGGGCGTGCGTGAACCCATCATCATGTTCCGCCACGTGCTGCCCAACGCGCTGGTGGCGACCCTCACCTTCATGCCCTTCGTGCTGAACGGCGCTATCACCACCCTCACCTCTCTGGACTTCTTAGGCTTCGGCCTGCCTCCCGGATCGCCCTCACTGGGCGAATTGCTGGCGCAAGGCAAGAACAACCCCCAAGCCCCGTGGCTGGGCATCTCCGGCTTCGTCATTCTCTCGCTGATGCTGAGCCTGCTCGTCTTCATCGGCGAAGCCGTCCGCGACGCCTTCGACCCGGGGAAAACATCTTGATTTTGTATATACATTTGTATATAATTTAACGGTCAGCAACCGCTGTGATGCATGACGGATTTGAGTGGGACGAACAGAAAGATGCGGCAAACCAACGCAAGCATCTCATCGGCTTTTCCGAAGCCGCCACTATATTCGACCGCGCGGTACTGACCGCAGAGGATACGCGCGGCGATTACGGGGAAACGCGCTACATCAGCGTGGGCGTAGCAGACGTCGGAGAGTATATTGTGGTCGTGGTCGCCCATACGCCACGCGGCGAAAATATCCGCATTATCTCCGCCCGGCGGGCGAACCGGAAAGAAAGGGGGCGATATGACGCATATGTCAGACGAGGAGCGGCGTAAGAAGCTACGCGCGATGCGCGACGCAGACATTGATTATTCCGACATCGCGGAGCTGGGCGACGATTTCTGGAAACAGGCAAAAGTCATCATGCCGCCGGAGAAATCCCCCATATCGCTGCGCGTTGATCGCGATGTACTGGAGTGGTTCAAGCGTCAGGGGCGTGGATACCAGTCCCGCATGAACGCCATTCTCCGTTCCTATTACGAAGCGCACCGGCCACCCGATGCCTGACCCCCTGCTCACCGTCACCGACCTCTCCGTCACCTTCCGTCAGGGCGGGCATGACACTGAGGCCGTCAAACATGTGTCTTTCTCCATCGAGAAGGGCCAGACGCTGGCGCTGGTGGGCGAGAGCGGTTCGGGCAAGACCGTCACCGCGCTGTCGGTGCTGAAGCTTCTTCCTCCGTCCGCGACGCTCCCCAACGGCGAGATACGCTTCGACGGGATCGACATCGTGCATGCCGGCCCGCGCGATATTCGCCGCATCCGTGGCAACCGCATCGGCATGATATTTCAGGAGCCGATGACCTCGCTCAACCCGCTGCACACGCTCGAAAAGCAGATCGCCGAGCCGCTGATGCTGCATCAGGGCCTCTCGAAGCACGCCGCCCGCGCACGGGTGCTGGAACTGCTCGACCTCGTGGAGCTCCACGAGATGAAGGAGCGTCTGGACGCCTACCCGCACCAGCTCTCCGGCGGGCAGCGCCAGCGCGTGATGATCGCCATGGCGCTCGCCAACGAGCCGGAGCTGCTCATCGCCGACGAGCCCACCACCGCGCTCGACGTCACCATCGCCGTCGAGATTCTGGCGCTGCTCAAGAAGCTTCAGGCGCAGCTCGGCATGGCGATGCTGTTCATCACCCACGACCTCACCATCGTGCGCCGCATGGCGCACCGCGTCTGCGTGATGAAGGACGGCGCGATCGTCGAGAACGAGGCGACCGAAACCCTGTTCACCGCGCCCAAGCACCCCTATACGCAGAAGCTGCTGGCCGCCGAGCCCAAAGGCAGCGTGCCGCCGCTCGCCGACAGCGCAAAGCCGCTGGTCATCTGTCAGGATCTCAATGTGGAATTCCCGAAGAAAAAATCCTTCTTCGGGCGTGTGCTGGACGTCACCCGTGCGGTGGATAGCGCCTCGCTCGTCATCCGCGAAGGCGAGACACTGGGCATCGTCGGCGAGAGCGGTTCCGGCAAGACCACGCTGGCGCTGGCGCTCCTGCGCCTGCTCTCCTCCCGTGGCACGATCAGCATGGCCGGGCAACGGCTCGATAGTCTCAAGACCGCATCGCTACGCCCCTTACGCAAAGAGATGCAGATCGTGTTTCAGGATCCCTATTCCAGCCTCAACCCGCGCATGACCATCGCGCAAATCGTAGGCGAGGGCCTCACCGTGCATGAGCCCGTCCTCACCCGCATGGAGCGCGACGCCCGCATCGACGCCATCCTCACCGAGGTCGGCCTCGGCCCCGCCGTGCGCGACCGCTATCCGCATGAATTCTCCGGCGGCCAGCGCCAGCGCATCAACATCGCGCGCGCCGCCGTGCTCAAGCCGCGCTTCATCGTGCTGGACGAACCCACCTCCGCGCTCGACCTGATATTACAGGCGCAGATCATCGACCTGCTGAAGTCGCTCCAGAAAAGCCACGGCCTCACCTACATCTTCATCAGCCACGACCTGCGCGTGGTGAAAGCCATCAGCCACAACGTCGCAGTGATGAAATCCGGCAAAATAGTAGAATACGGCCCCTCCACCACCATTTTCAGCGCCCCCAAGGAGGCCTACACCCAACGGCTCATTTCCGCCGCATTCGCTAAATAGCGGTATTCTAGTAATATTTCCTTAATAATTCCCCCCTATCATGGGTCCCGGACCTATAGGAGCAGGAGTGGTTATGGCGATATTTGCAGCGGATAGGCTATTGGGCCGTGTCACGAAGCATTACGACAAGAAGAGGG
>JADZBT010000014.1 GCA_020851915.1 Alphaproteobacteria bacterium
GCGGATTCATCTCGATGACGACCATCTCGCCGTCTTTCGGGTTCACCGCGAACTGCACGTTGCTGCCGCCCGTATCCACGCCGATCTCGCGCAAGACCGCGAGCGACGCGTCACGCATGATCTGGTATTCCTTGTCGGTGAGCGTGAGCGCGGGCGCGACGGTCATCGAGTCGCCGGTATGCACGCCCATCGGGTCGATATTCTCGATGGAGCAGATGATGATGCAGTTGTCGGCCTTGTCGCGCACGACTTCCATCTCGTATTCCTTCCAGCCCAGCACCGACTGGTCGATGAGCACCTGGCGCACGGGCGAGGAATCGAGGCCGTTCTGCACGATCTGCTCGAATTCTTCCTTGTTGTAGGCGATGCCGCCGCCGCCGCCGCCCAATGTGAAGGACGGGCGGATGATGGCGGGAAGACCGGTGAATTCCAGCGCCTTGCGCGCTTCCGCGAGCGAGGTGGCGATGGCGTTCTTGGGCACTTTCAGGCCGATGCGCGCCATGGCTTCGTTGAAGAGCTTGCGATCTTCCGCCTTGTTGATGGCCTTGAGTGATGCGCCGATGAGTTCGACTTTGTATTTCTTGAGCACGCCGGTTTCGGCGAGGGTCTTCGCACAGTTGAGCGCGGTCTGTCCGCCCATGGTGGGCAGCAGCGCATCGGGCCGCTCGCGGGCGATGATTTTCTCGACGAATGCAGGCGTGATGGGTTCGATGTAGGTCGCATCCGCCAGCTCCGGGTCGGTCATAATGGTGGCCGGATTGGAATTCACGAGAATGACGCGGTAGCCTTCGTCCTTCAGCGCCTTGCAGGCTTGCGCGCCGGAGTAATCGAATTCGCAGGCCTGCCCGATGACGATAGGGCCCGCGCCGATGATGAGGATGGATTCGATGTCGGTGCGTTTAGGCATCGGAGAGTTTTTCCTGTAGCAGAGAGTGGATACGGGTTAGTTCCGGCATATAGCCGCCGATGCGGTGGTAAATCACCTGCGCCAGTGTTTCGTCGTAGGTGTGTGACGTGTCGTTGCGATCTTCCAGCATTTGCAGCCACAGTGCCTCGTCATGGATCCACTCTTCCGCAAAGGCTTTCTGTAGTGTTGCGCGCGGAGATTTTACGTCGAAGCCTTCGTGCCGGAGTGCGGCCTGCATGGATTTCCAGCATAGCTCGAACGTGAACTCAAAACGCTGGATAGTGCCGTCCACCGACAGCTCTGCCGTCACCGGTTGTGCCAACGCGCGCTCCAGACGCTTCAGGGCCAGCGCAAAACGTTGCAACAGTTTAGGACTGTCTTTCATAGAGCAACACCCCCTCCTGAAGAATATTCAGCTTCAGTTCTTTTCCGGCGGTATCGAGCCGGACGCAGTCGATCTCAAGCAGCGTGTCTGCACGGTCGAGAATGTCGCGCACCCGCGCCCAGTCTTCTGGTTTGGCCTGCGGGCACTCCACAGCCAGATCTATATCCGACCTCGTGTCTTCTTCCTGCCGTGCGCGTGAGCCGTAGAGATATAGACGTTCAATGAATGGAAGCGCCTTCAATTCACTGAAAAAGCCATAGGTAGAAATGTCGGCACTACGTGGCATGACGTTTTGCCTTCTTCTTTTTTGTGGACTCCATCGCCTTCACGAATCGCTCGAACAGGTAGTGGCTATCATGCGGCCCCGGTGAGGCTTCGGGATGATATTGCACAGAAAATACCGGCTTGCCCTTAACCTTGATTCCTTCGAGCGAGCCGTCGAACAGCGAGCGATGGGTTTCGATGACGCCTTTGGGCAGGCTTTCACGCACGACGCAGAAGCCGTGGTTCTGTGAGGTGATCTCCACCTTATCCGTTTCCAGATCCTGCACCGGATGATTCGCGCCGCGATGGCCGCGATGCATCTTTTCGGTCTTGGCGCCTAGCGCCAGTGCGAGAAGCTGGTGGCCCAGACAGATGCCGAAAACGGGAATGCCGGAATCCAGCAATTCTTTCAGCACGGGTATGGCATACTGCCCGGTCGCGGCGGGGTCGCCGGGGCCGTTGGAGAGGAAGATGCCGTCGGGTTTGTGTTTCAGGATGTCTTTTGCGGACGTGCTCGCGGGCACGACCGTCACGCGGCAGCCGGCAGATACGAGGCAGCGCAGGATGTTGAGCTTCTCGCCGTAATCGATGGCGACGACATTATACAGCGGCTTGGGCGCTTTGGATTTGGTGAGCGACCAGAGCGGCTCTTTCCACTCGTAGGCCTTCGTCACGGTGACCTCTTTGGCGAGGTCCAACCCTTTGAGCGAGGGATGTGCCTGCGCCTTCTGTACCAGTGCCGCGACGTCGATCTTGTCGGGCGATGCGGCGAACTGGATGACGGCGTTCTGCGCGCCGTGGTCGCGGATGTGGCGGGTGAGGCGGCGCGTGTCGATGCCGCAGATGCCGGTGATCTTATGCTTCACCAGCCAGTCGTTGAGGTGCGACGCGCTGCGGAAATTGGAGGGCTCGGTGATGGGCTCGCGGATGATGAGGCCGCGCGCGAATACCTCGCGCGATTCGGTGTCCTCTTTGTTCGCGCCGACATTGCCGATATGCGGGAAGGTGAAGGTGATGATCTGCCCGGCGTAGGAGGGGTCGGTGAGGATCTCCTGATAGCCGGTAAGACCGGTATTGAAGCAGATTTCGCCGGCGGTGACGCCCTTCTCGCCGATGCCGTGCCCGAAAAATACGCTCCCGTCGGCCAGTACTAAAGCCGCATTGAGCGTGGATGGGCAGGCGGGCGAATGTGCCATGATGCGCGGGCGATGCTCCTTGCGAGGTTCAGGTCAAACGCCGGGAACCTAAGCGAATTGACGCGGCACGTCAAGCGGGAACTGGCATAATGTTGCAGGCCGTGCTAAAGCTGCCCGCATCCCATAATGCGGCGTCATCCTTTGGCAAGCGAAGCGCGACCAAAGGATCTCTGTCTGTTGTGGAGAGAGATCCTGCGGTCAAGCCGCAGGATGACGTTTATTGAGAGGCACATGGTAAAATTTCCGCCGCAATTACTGGAGCAGATCAAGGACGCGATGCCCGTGTCGCGCGTGGTCGGCGCGCGCGTGCCGCTCAGGAAGCAGGGGCATACGCTGGTCGCCTGCTGTCCGTTCCATAAGGAGAAGTCGCCGTCGTTCCATGTGAATGATGCGCGGCATTCGTACCATTGCTTTGGCTGCGGCGCGCATGGCGATGTCATCCGCTTCCTCACCGAATATGAGGGGATGAGTTTTCCCGAGGCGGTCGAGCGGCTGGCGAACGAGGCGGGCATTCCGCTACCCAAACCGCGCGAGGAAGATCGCGCGCAGGCGGCGAAGATGCAATCGCAATATGAGGTGCTGGAACTTGCCACGCAATGGTTCGAACAGCAGTTGCAAGGGACGGTGGGCAGCGCGGCACGGGAGTATCTGGCGGGCCGTGGACTGAGCGAACAGACCATCCGAACCTTCCGTCTGGGCTTCGCGCCCGATGCGCGCGATGGAGTAAAAAAGCACCTCGCCGCGCAGGGTGTGACGGACGCGGCGATGCTGGCGGCGGGACTCATCGGCCAGCCGGAGGACGGGCGCGCCGCCTATGACCGCTTCCGTGGCCGCGTGATGTTCCCCATCGAGAATTCCAAGGGCAAGGTGATCGCGTTCGGCGGGCGCATTCTGGGCGCGGGGGAACCGAAATACCTGAACTCGCCGGAGACCGATCTCTTCAGCAAAAGCCATACGCTCTATAACCTGCACCGCGCGCGCAAACCCGCGTTTGATGCGGAGGCCATCATCGCGGTGGAAGGCTATATGGATGTCATTGCTCTCGCGCAGGCGGGCATCGCCAACGCGGTGGCGCCGCTTGGTACGGCGGTGACGGAGCATCAGCTGCGTATGCTCTGGCAGATGGCGTCGGAGCCGGTGATCTGCCTCGACGGCGACGCGGCGGGATTCAAGGCGATGGCGCGCGTGACGGAACTGGCCTTGCCGATGCTGAAGCCGGGATTGTCGTTCCGCTTCGCGCTGCTGCCGGAAGGCGACGATCCCGACACGCTGGTGCGGCGTCTGGGCGCGGGCGAAACGCGCGCGCTGCTGGCGCGGGCGCAGGGGCTGGCCGAGATGATCTGGTACTGCCATACCCACAACAAGCATTATGACACGCCGGAACAGAAAGCGGCGCTCGAAGAAACGCTCATGCAGCAGGTGGCGCTCATCGCCGACCGCACGGTGCAGAATTATTACCGCGATTTTTTCAAGAGCAAACTCTGGCAGGCCCGTCGAGCGCCGGGAGGCAAGGGCGGAAAGAGTGCGACGGGGGGGAAGCCTTCCGCGCCGCTCTCGCGCCGCTCGCCGCAGCTGGAGGCGCTGGCGCGCGCCGGGCATTCCGATGCGGACACTGGCGCAGACCCGGTGAAGGAGCGGCTCCTGCTGGCCACCGCCATCGCGCACCCCGCGCTGCTGGAGCGTGCCGATGTGGAGGAGATGCTGGTGTCGTTGCCGCTGGCGACGGCGGAGCTTGAGCCATTGCGTCGTGCGTTGCTCGATGTGGCCTGCGAGGGCGACGCGCCGGAGCACGAACGGCTGGTGAAAATACTGAAGGCGAAGGGGTTGGGTGCAGCAGTGCAGGCGTTGCATTCCGCACCCGAGGCGCGGCATATCCGCGCCGATACCTCGCTCGAGGAGGCGCTCGCCGGATGGAGCAGGATCGTCGACGCCTATCAGGCGGAATGGGATAGCCGTGCAAAAGAACAGAAGATTCAGGAGCTTGATGATGTGCTCACGGAAGAATCCCTCTCGCGGTTGCGGGCGCTCAAGGCCAATAGCTGACGGCCGGGAGAGGCCGTCTTCCGGCGGTATAATTTAAGATATTGAAAAATAGGATAAACGCGCTATGTTATGCGCGCGCCACTGGCGGCGGCGTGGGGTGGCTGCCGTGCGTGACGTTCGTGGTGCGCCTGTTTCCTGAAGGCGCGCGGGCGGAAGTGAACGGCGAAGGAGAGGCGGTCTATGGCAGCAAAAACAGCGGTGAAAAAGAAGGCGGCGAGTGCCTCGCGCACCTCTGCTGCGAAGTCGAAGGCCAAATCTCCGAAACTGAAGATCGTGAAGGCATCTGCGAAGTCTGTGAAGAAACCCGCGAAGAAAACTCCGGCCAAGGCGGCGCTCAAGAAGAAGACCCCCGTGCGGCACAGCGTGAAGAAGCCTGCGCCGAAGAAAAACGTAACGAAAAAGCCCGTGTCTAAAAAAGCATCTCCGAAGAAACCCGCAGCGAAGAAGTTTTCATCCAAGAAGATGGCGGCCAAAAAAACCGTGTCCAAAAGCAAGAGCAAAAAAAACCCGGTGGCCAAACATTCTGCAAAACGCCCTCCTGCGAAAGCCGGCGCGAAAAAAGCCCCTGCCCCGCGCCGCGTTCCGGCAGTAAAACCGGTAAAGCCCGCCGCGAAAAAAACCGTACCCCTCAAAAAGACTGCGGCCAAAGCGCCCGCAGTTCCCTCCAAGATGTCGCCGGCCAAGTCCGCCGCGAAGACCCCTGCACCCACCCCAACAACAAAAGGCAACAAAGTGAACAGTACTCCGGAAGCGTCCCGCAATAACAAAAAAACCTCCGGCAAAGAGGATTCTCCCCGCAACGATGCTACCATCAAGGACCTGCTGGGACGCGCCAAAGAGAAGGGCTCCATCACATTCGATGAGCTGAACAAGGCGTTGCCGAAGGGGCAGTTCTCACCGGAGGAGATCGAGGCGACGCTCACCCTGCTGAGCGATTCCGGTGTGAATGTCGTCGAGGATGACGAGGATGCGGTCGAAGACGTGGAGGCTGCTCCTGCAGAATTCGATGGGGAAGAAAAGGAAGAAGCGCCCGATCTGGGCCGCACGGACGATCCGGTGCGTATGTATCTGCGCGAGATGGGCATCGTCGAGCTGCTGTCGCGCGAGGGCGAGATCGCGATCGCCAAGCGCATTGAGCATGGCCGCGAGATGATCGTGGGTTCGCTCTGCGCCACGCCGTTCGTGGTGCGCGAGATATTGCAATGGCGCGACGACCTGTCGTCGGGCGAACGCCTGCTGCGCGATTTCATCGATCTCGATGCCACCTATGGCGCGGGCCCGGAAATGGAAGGCGGTGGTGTCGGGGAAGGCACGGCTCCGGCTGTGGAAGCTCCGAAGGCCAAGACGAAGGCTGAGCTGCGCGAAGAAGAGAAACTCGCGTCCAAGAAGCTGTTCGAGGAGAAAAAAGCCGCCGCCGCCAAAGCCAAGGAAGAGGCAAAAAAGGCCAAGGAAGAAGCCAAAAAAGCGAAACAAAAAGCCAAGGAAGAGGCCCGCAAGGCGAAAGAAGCCGCGAAAAAAGCTAAGAACAAGGGCACGTCGCGCAGCGATGACGATGACCTTGATGATGATGATTTCGACGATGAGGACTTCATTGACGATTCGGACATCGAGGATGAGGAGGAAGAGGAAGAAGGCGCCGCCGAGGAAGAGGAAGAAGACGAGGATGAGGATGACGGCAGCCTGTCCATCGTGGCGATGGAGCAGAAAATATTGCCGGAAATACTGGCCTCGCTCGATCAGTTCGCCAAGCTCACCAAGGAGCTGGGCAAGATTCAGGACAAGCAGCTCGCCGCCGCGCTTGGCGAAGGCGAGGTGAAGGAGAAAGAAGCGCAGCGCAGTCAGGCGCTCATCAAGCAGGTGTCGGCACTGATGTGCGGCGTGCGCCTCAACGGCCAGCTGGTGGAGTCATTGGTGGGCCGCCTCTACGAGATGAATCGCCGCCTGCTGCAACTGGAAAGCCAGCAGATCCGCCTCGCGGAATCGCACAAGGTGGGGCGCGCCAGTTTCCTCAAGCATTATCATGGCCATGAACTCGATGCCAACTGGCTGAAGAGCGTCGGCAAGCTCACGGAAAAAGGCTGGAAGGATTTCGCGACCAAGGCCAAGGACGATGTCACCCGCATCCGCAGCGAGGTCGTGACCTTCGCCAAGGAAGTGGGGCTCAGCGCGGTAGAATTCAAGCGCATCCTTCAGCAGGTGCAGAAAGGCGAGCGCGATGCGAATCAGGCCAAGAAGGAAATGATCGAGGCCAACCTGCGCCTCGTCATCTCCATCGCGAAGAAATACACCAATCGCGGTCTGCAATTCCTCGACCTCATTCAGGAAGGCAATATCGGCCTGATGAAGGCGGTGGATAAATTCGAATACCGCCGTGGTTACAAATTCTCGACCTATGCCACCTGGTGGATACGTCAGGCCATCACGCGCTCGATCGCCGATCAGGCGCGCACTATCCGCATCCCCGTGCATATGATCGAGACCATCAACAAGATCGTGCGCCCCAGCCGCCAGATGCTGCACGAGATCGGCCGCGAACCCCCGCCGGAAGAGCTCGCTGAAAAACTCAGCATGCCGCTCGATAAGGTACGCAAGGTGATGAAGATCGCCAAGGAGCCGGTATCGCTCGAAACGCCCATCGGCGACGAGGAAGATTCGCATCTGGGCGATTTCATCGAGGACAAGAACGCGGTGCTGCCGGTGGATGCCGCCGTGCACGCAAACTTACGCGAGACCACCACGCGCGTGCTGGCGTCGCTCACTCCGCGCGAAGAGCGCGTGCTGCGTATGCGCTTCGGCATCGGCATGAACACCGACCACACGCTCGAAGAGGTCGGCCAGCAATTCTCGGTAACGCGCGAGCGCATCCGCCAGATCGAGGCGAAGGCGCTGCGTAAACTCAAGCACCCCAGCCGCTCGCGCAAGCTGCGGAGTTTCCTCGATACCTAAAGGAGCATTCGATGCGGACTATTGTTGCGATGATTCTGGTGCTGGGGCTTGCGGCCTGCAAGCCTATACAGTTGAACTACGTAGGCCCCCGCGAAGGCCCGGAAGAATACCTCGAAGGCTATGATGACGGCTGCGATAGTGCCGTGGCGGTAGAGGGCGATTTCTGGCAGAAGATGTTCTACGGCCATGTGAAAGACCCCGATATGGCCGAGGACAAGCTCTACAAGAATGGCTGGAACGAGGGCTATTCCTATTGCCGCAGCTATATGGGATCGCTGAAGAGCGGCGGCGGCCCGATCGGCGAGGACTCCTGGTTCGGCTATTGATCCTCTCTCCATTTCCTGCCTGAATTGCCGCTTGCCCAAACCGGCAAGGGCAGTTAGTTATACGTTCCTTGTCCGCACGGGGGGATAGCTCAGCGGTTAGAGCAGGGCGCTCATAACGCCTTGGTCGGGGGTTCAA
>JADZBT010000015.1 GCA_020851915.1 Alphaproteobacteria bacterium
CAGCCATAGGTAACGGTACAAGGTAACCTCGATCCGTTATTGCTCGCTTCTGATGAATCCGCTGCGGTGAAGCAGACCGAGAAAATTCTTTCCCTGTTGGGTAATGGACCGTTTATTTTCAATCTCGGACACGGTATTGTCCCGCACACGCCCATCGCGCATGTAGAAGCGGTGAGCCGCACGATCAGAGAATGGAACAGTGAAAAAAATGAAAACCGCCGTCGTGCTGTTTAATCTGGGCGGGCCTGACAAGCCGGAATCCATCCAACCGTTTCTCTATAATCTGTTCAATGATCCGGCGATCATTTCTCTTCCTTGGCCGGCACGGCCGCTGCTGGCGAAATTGATTTCCACGCGCCGCGCGCCGGAGGCGGCGCACATCTATGAAAAACTCGGCGGAAGATCGCCGTTGCTGGAGCTTACGCAGCAACAGGCGAATGCTTTGGAAAAACGCCTTTCCCGCGAAGGAGAATATAAAATATTCACCTGCATGCGCTACTGGCATCCGATGAGCGAGGAGGTTGCCGCGCAGGTAAAAAATTATGCTCCTGACGAAGTGATATTCCTCCCGCTCTATCCGCAATTCTCGACCACCACCAGCCGCTCGTCGTTTGAAGACTTCCGCAAGGCGCTGGGAACGAAGTTCCCCATTTCGACCGCCTGCTGCTACCCGACGGATCCTTCCCTCGTCACAGCGCATGTAATGCGGATTAAAGAAACAATGGCAGGAATGGATCCATCCACCACGCGCATTTTATTTTCCGCGCATGGGTTGCCGCAAAAAATTGTCGACAAGGGTGACCCCTACCAATGGCAGATAGAACAGACTGCTGAAGCCATCGTTGAAAAACTGGGGATAGAGAATCTCGACTGGAATGTATGTTACCAGAGCCGCGTCGGCCCGCTGAAATGGCTGGAGCCCAGCACCGAGAGCGAGATCACCCGCGCAGGCGCGGAAGGAAGATCACTGCTGGTCGTGCCGGTCGCGTTCGTGTCGGAGCATTCCGAAACGCTGGTGGAGCTCGACATCCAGTATAAGGAACTCGCCGAAAAATCCGGCGTGCGCGAATACCGCCGCGCACCGGCACTGGGTACGGAAGAGGCCTTCATCGAGAGCCTTGCCACGACCTGTATGAAACTCCGTGGCGCGCACCGTACCTGCTCGAACACGGGGAAACGCCTCTGCCCGTCGGCATTTTCGCAATGCGCGACGAAATGACATAAAAACGTCATCCTACGCGAAAGCGTAGGATCTCTCTCTGCATGCGGCACGAGATCCTGCGGTCAGGCCACAGGATGACGGTGTGTGGGCAGACTACTCCACCACCAGTATCGACGCGCCGAAGGTCTTGCGCGCTTCCAGATCGCGGTGCGCCTCGGCGGCGTCCTGCAGGCGATAGCCCTGCCCGATATTGATCTTCAATTTTCCGCTGAGCACGAGATCGAGCAGCATGGCCGCACCCAACTCATATTCGCGGCGGTATTTGAGGTAATCCATCAGGGTCGGGCGCGTGAGAAACAGCGAGCCTTTCTCACGCAGCAGGCCTACGTCGAACGGCTCGACCTTTCCCGATGCCTGCCCGTAACTCACCATCATGCCGAGCCGCTCCAGGCAGTCGAGCGATTTGAGGAAGGTATCTTTTCCCACGGAATCATACACCACATGCACGCCCTGCCCACCCGTAATCTCACGCACGCGGGCGACGAAATCCTCTTTTGTGTAGTCGATGACGTGATCGCAGCCGTGTGTTTTCGCCGCCGCGCATTTCTCCGGGCCCCCCGCCGTGCCGATGACGGTGGCGCCGTGCAACTTCGCCCACTGACTGAGGATGCTTCCTACGCCGCCCGCCGCCGCATGCACCAGCACGCGATGGATACTGCTTACGCGGTAGGTAAGGTGCGTCAGGAAATAGGCGGTGAGCCCTTTCAGCATGATACCCGCCGCATGGCCTTCGGTCATGCCTTCGGGAAGCGGGATCAGCAGCGACGCGGGAACCGTGCGCCGTTCCGCATAAGCGCCCAGCGGCATACCCACATAGGCGACGCGGTCGCCCACCTTGAAATCCTCCACGCCCGCGCCCAGTTTCTCGATGACGCCGGCGCCTTCCAGCCCGGGGATGAAGGGGAATTGTGTTATCGGGTAGAGCCCCGTGCGGTGATAGATGTCGATGAAGTTGAGCCCCACGGCTTTCTGCGCGAGCAACACCTCGCCGATGCCCGGTTCGGCAACGGTGACGTTCTCCCAGCGCAGCACCTCCGGCCCGCCATGTTCGTGGATGCAGATGGCTTTACTCATAAAGATTTTATATAGTCGTTAGTCCTTAGTTGCTAGTCGTTAGTTGCTAAGGACAAACGACGAAGGACTAACAACCGGTGACTATTTTCGCACTCGCCACCGCGCCGGGACGTTCCGGTATCGCCGTGTTCCGCATCTCCGGGCCGCAGGCCGCCGCTGCGGTCGCGCGCATGACCGGCATTGCCTCCCCTGCCCCGCGCCGTGCAGTGCGCGCGCGATTTGTCCATCCTCTCACCCGCGCGGCCATCGATCACGGATTACTGCTCTGGTTTCCTGCGCCCGCAAGTTTCACTGGTGAGGATGTCGCGGAGTTCCATATTCACGGTGGTCGTGCTGTCATCGCTGCGATGGCGGGTGCGCTTGCATCGCTGGTGGCCGTGCGCCCCGCCGAACCCGGCGAATTTTCGCGCCGCGCCTTCGAGCACGGCAAGATGGATCTCACTGAAGCCGAAGGACTCGCCGATCTCATCGACGCCGACACCGAAGCGCAACGCCGTCAGGCGTTGCGGCAGATGGAGGGCGCGCTGGGCGCGCTTTATGAGGACTGGCGCGCGCGCATCATCCGCATCCTCGCGCTGATGGAGGCCTATATCGATTTTCCCGATGAGGACATCCCCGAGCAGACGAGGCAACAAATAGAAAACGAAGTGAGTACGCTCGAACATAACATTCGCGCGCATCTCAACGACGACCATTGCGGCGAACGTATCCGTGACGGCATCCACATCGCCATCGTCGGCGCCCCCAACGCGGGCAAGTCAAGTCTGCTCAACTGGCTGGCGCGTCGTGACGCCGCGATCGTATCGAGCGAAGCGGGAACCACCCGCGATGTCATAGAGGCGCATCTCGACATCGATGGCCTGCCGGTGACGATCGCCGACACTGCCGGATTACGATCCGACGTCGGGGAAGTGGAAAAAGAGGGAATTCGTCGCGCCTTAAAAAAAGTGGAACAGGCCGACCTCGTACTCGCCATTTTCGACGGCACATTAGAGCCCGATGAAGCGACCGTGTCACTGTTGGATGCAAGGAGCTGCGTAATATCTAATAAAAAAGATCTCGAAAACTTCTCCATCTCCCCAAAATTAAAAGATAAAAACCCGATTTCTGTCTCCCTTTCGAAGGGCCTCGGATTGAGTGTCCTGATGACCCGCCTATCGGAGGAAATCACCGCCCGTTTTACCCCCTCCGAGGCCCCTGCCATTACCCGCGAACGGCATCGTAAGGCATTGGAATCCTGCGTAAAACACCTGTCTGATTTTACTGCCGCACCGGCCCCCGAACTTCAGGCAGAATCCCTCCGCCTCGCTGCCCGCGACCTTGGTCGGGTCACCGGCCGTATCGACGTCGAGGACGTCCTCGACCAGCTCTTCGCCAGTTTCTGCATCGGCAAGTAGCCCTGTCATAAATCGGCAACCTTTCCCCCCTACTCTGTCCGAACTTTTTTCGTTACTCGTAACGTATAGGAAGGATAGCCATCCGCCTGTTGAGATGAATGCTCCGGCATTCTGAGGCGGCTTTCTGTATGGGATGGGAACGCGGAAAAAGTACCGTACGGCCATATCCTTATAGGAGGTGTCACCATGAACGTGAATTTGGTGAACAACAATAAACGCTAACTAGCCCACCATCTTTGTGAGATGCGACGTCACAGCATCAAGTGCCCCGCTCCACTAGTGGCGGGGACGTTTCTGGCCCTTTGGCCCGGGTTGCTTCTGAGCGCAGTCGCAGCCTGTTTATCGGCGCTCCCTCTCTCTTATGGCGGAGAGAGGGGGCATTCCAGGGAACACCTCGTATCCTCGCGGATGCGGGGTGTTCTTTTATCTGTTACCCGCCCAATGGTTAACAAAAATTAAATTGTTTCACGTGAAACAATTTCACGGCGGCGGCAAAATCTGCTATCACGCGCGCTATGCGCTACGACGTCATCATCATCGGCGGGGGACATGCGGGCACGGAAGCGGCCGCCGCATCCGCGCGCGCGGGCGCGCGCACTCTGCTCGTCACCCAAAAAAAACATACCATTGGCGAGATGTCCTGCAATCCCGCCATCGGCGGCGTCGCCAAGGGCACGCTGGTGCGCGAGATCGACGCGCTGGACGGCGTCATGGGCCGCGCCATAGACCGCTCCGGCATCCAGTTCCGCATGCTCAACGAGAGCAAAGGCCCCGCCGTCTGGGGCCCGCGCGCGCAGGCCGACCGGGCGCTCTACCGCCAGGCGGTGCAGTCCATTCTTTCCGAATAAGATCACCTTTCCCTCGCCGAGGCTTCCGTGGAGGATCTGCTCATAAAGCAAGGCCGCGTGGCGGGCATTATCACGGCCTCCGGCGAGGAGATCGCGGCCGGTGCGGTAGTGCTCACCACCGGCACATTCCTCAAGGGCCTCATCCATCAGGGAGAAACCCAGACCCCTGCGGGGCGCGTCGGCGAAGCGCCCTCCATTGGCCTCTCCGACACCTTATATAACGCGGGCTTCGCCATGGGCCGGCTGAAGACCGGCACGCCCCCGCGCCTCGACGGCACGAGTATCGACTGGGCGCGGCTGGAGGAGCAGAAGGGCGATACCCCTCCCCGGCCCTTCTCCACCCTGACGGAGCGGATCACCGTGCCGCAGATCAGCTGCTACATCACCCATACGGGCGCGGATACGCACGGCATCATCCGCGAGAACCTGCATCGCAGCCCCATGTATTCCGGGCAGATCAAAAGCACCGGGCCGCGCTACTGCCCGTCCATCGAAGATAAGATCTCCCGCTTTGCGGATAAGGAGCGCCACCAGATATTCCTGGAGCCGGAAGGGCTGAACGATAACACCGTGTATCCCAACGGAATATCCACTTCCCTGCCTGTCGATGTGCAGTTATCCTTCCTGAAAACCATCGCGGGGCTGGAGCAGGTGCGCGTTATCCGCCCCGGCTATGCGATAGAGTATGATTACGTCGATCCCCGCGAGCTGAAGGATACGTTGGAAACCAAGCGGGTGGCGGGCCTTTACCTCGCCGGCCAGATCAACGGCACGACGGGTTATGAAGAGGCCGGCGCGCAAGGGTTGGTGGCGGGGCTCAATGCCGCACTGGCGGCACAAGGGAAAGAGCCATTCACCATCTCGCGCGCCGAGGGCTATACGGGCGTGATGATCGACGATCTGGTGACGCAGGGCACGACGGAGCCCTACCGCATGTTCACCTCGCGCGCGGAGTATCGCCTGATGCTGCGCGCCGACAATGCCGACCTGCGCCTCACTCCGCGCGGCATAGAGGCCGGGTGCATATCTCCAGAGCGGCGGACACGCTTTAGGGATAAGCAGGAGCGGCTGAATGTTTCACGTGAAACATTCGCGCGGCTGGAAATCACCCCGAATAAAATGAAAGACCATGGCATCGCCGTGAATCAGGATGGCATACGCCGTAACGCGCTGGAGGTGCTTGCCTACCCGGATGCTTCACGTGAAAC
>JADZBT010000016.1 GCA_020851915.1 Alphaproteobacteria bacterium
ATCAGGCCTCGACCTCCGAGATGTTCGGCAATGCGCCCGCGCCGCAATCGGAGGCGACGCCGTTTGCGCCGCGCAGCCCCTACGGCGCGGCCAAGCTCTATGCCTACTGGATGGTGGTGAATTACCGCGAGGCCTACGGCCTCCATGCCTCGAACGGCATCCTGTTCAACCACGAAAGCCCTATTCGCGGCGAAACCTTCGTCACGCGCAAGATCACCCGTGCGGTGGCGGCCATCGCGCATGGGCGGCAGGAAAAACTCTATATCGGCAACCTCGACGCCGTGCGCGACTGGGGCCATGCGCGCGATTATGTCGACGGCATGTGGCGCATGCTGCAACAGGCCGTCCCCGACGATTATGTGCTGGCGACCGGCGTGGGCCACAGCGTGCGCGAGATGGTCGCCTGCGCCTTCGCTGAAACCGGAAAGGCCCTCGCATGGCGTGGCGAGGGCAGGGAAGAACAGGGCGTCGACAGCCGCACCGGCCATGTGCTGGTGGAGATCGACCCGCGCTATTTCCGCCCCACCGAGGTGGATAGGCTGGTGGGCGATCCTGCAAAGGCGCGCGAAAAGCTCGGTTGGCGGCACACGGCGTCATTCGCGGAACTGGTGGCAGAGATGGTGGCAGAAGATATGAAACGCATGGCCGGGGACAGGGAATATGCCTACAGCGATGCGGCTTGAGAATAAGCGGGTTTATATCGCAGGCCACACTGGTCTGGTGGGGAGCGCGCTTGTCCGGCGGCTGGCGGGGGAGGGGTGCGATATTCTCACCGTCACGCACCGCGAGTGTGACCTCACCCGTCAGCGCGAGGTCGAGGCATGGATGGCGGATATGAAGCCGGAGTATGTGTTCCTCGCGGCGGCGAAAGTGGGGGGGATTCTGGCTAATGATACCTATCCCGCCCAATTTCTCTATGACAACCTCGCGATTGCGACCAATATCATCCATGCGGCCCATAGGGTGGGCGTGAAGAAGCTGCTGTTCCTCGGTTCCTCCTGCATCTACCCGAAATTCGCCGAACAGCCGATGCGGGAAGAAACGTTACTCACCGGCGCGCTGGAGCCTACCAACGAATGGTACGCCATCGCCAAGATAGCGGGCTTAAAACTCTGTCAGGCCTATCGGAGGCAATACGGGTGCGATTTCATTTCCGCCATGCCGACCAATCTCTATGGGCCGGGCGATAATTTTAACGAACACACCTCGCATGTGGTTCCCGCGCTGCTGCGTAAGATCCATGACGCGAAACTATCGGGTGCGGAGGAGGTGGAGGTTTGGGGCACAGGCACGCCGCGCCGGGAATTCCTCTATGTGGACGACCTCGCCGATGCGCTATTGTTCCTCATGGCGCATTACAGCGGAGAAAGCCCGGTCAATGTAGGGACGGGGGAGGACATCACCATACGCGAACTGGCGGAGGCCATTGCGCGGGTGGTAGGCTATCACGGCAGTTTACGCTTCAACGCGGAAAAACCGGATGGAACTCCGCGCAAGCTATTGGATATAAGCCGTATTAAGGCTCTGGGCTGGGCCGCCACGATGCCGCTGGAAGATGGCCTGCGCGCTACCTACGAATGGGTGCGTACGCAGGGCGGATCGCGGGGACGGCCGGGGGATGCGGCTTCTTCACTCGTGGGATGGTCGGCAGCACATCGGTAACCGTTTACTTTTTCGCGGAATTCGCTATTCTGTGCGGCCTTTTGCGGTCAGAGTCCAGAGTCCAGAGTTCAGAGTTCAGGATTTACTGGACTCCGGACTCTGAACTCTGACCACCAGAAAATGGAACAAAAATGGCCCTAATAGTACAAAAATTCGGCGGCACTTCCGTCGCCAATATCGAGCGCATACGGCATGTGGCGTCGCTGGTGAAGCGCGAGGTCGATGCCGGCAATCAGGTAGCGGTAGTGGTGTCGGCCATGGCGGGTGCGACCAACCAGCTGGTGGCATGGGTTAACGAACTTTCCGACCTCACCGCCGATGCGGCGCTCAAGGAATATGACGTGGTGGTGTCGTCCGGCGAGCAGGTGACGTCGGGATTGCTGGCGCTTGCGCTGCAAGAGCTGGGTATCCCTGCGCGTTCGTGGCAGGGCTGGCAAATACCGCTGCGTACTGACGGCGCGCACGGCAAGGCGCGCATCGAGCAGATCGAGACCGATCGCCTCAAGGCGACGCTGAAGCGTGAAGTGGCGATCGTGCCGGGGTTTCAGGGCATTGGGCCGGGGGATCTCATCACGACGCTGGGGCGCGGCGGGTCGGATACCTCCGCAGTGGCGCTCGCGGCGGCGCTGGGTGCGGATCGCTGCGACATTTACACCGACGTGGACGGGGTCTACACCTCCGATCCGCGCGTCGTGCCCAAGGCGCGCAAACTCAAGAAGGTCGCCTACGAGGAAATGCTTGAGATGGCGTCGCTGGGCGCCAAGGTGCTGCATACGCGCTCGGTGCAGATGGCGATGAGCCATAACGTGCGCGTGCAGGTGCTTTCGAGTTTCGAGGATGTTGAAGGTTCAATGCTGGTAGAGGAGAAAGAAGTCGTGGAACGCAGACTGGTCACAGGTATTACCTACAGCAACGACGAGGCGCGCATCACCCTCGTCGCCGTCCCCAACACGCCCGGCGTCGCGGCCAGTATCTTCGGCCCGCTCGCCGATGCGGAAGTGAATGTGGATATGATCATCCAGAACATCAGCGAGGATGGCAAGACCACCGACATGACCTTTACCGCCTCCAAGACCGATGCCGCGCGCGCGGTCAAGGTACTGGAAGGCCTGAAAGCGGCGCTGAAATACCGCGATCTGGTGATGGATACCAAGGTGTCGAAAGTATCGGTCATCGGCGTCGGTATGCGTACCCATGCCGGTATCGCGCAGCAAATGTTCAAGACTCTGGCCGATAAAGGGATTAATATCCTGGCGATCACCACGTCGGAGATCAAGATCAGCGTGCTGATCGAAAGCGAGTATGTGGAGCTCGCCATGCGCGCCATGCATACGGCCTACGATCTCGATGCGGTGGAGGAGAAGATCGCTCCCGCCGCGCCGCGCAGTAAGAAAGCCAGTTAACCCGCAACAGGCACAGGGAGTGCAGGGACCATATGAGTGCACAGGCAAGGCTCGATGCGCTCTGGAAGCGGGGGACGGAGTTCCTCGGTACGCGTTACGCCATCCTTGGCGGCGCGATGTCGTGGGTGTCGGATCGTAATCTCGTGGCGGCCATCTCCAATGCCGGAGGATTCGGGGTGCTTGCCTGCGGGGCGATGCCGCCGGAGCTGCTGGAGAAAGAGATACTCGCCACGCAGGCGCTGACGAATAAACCGTTCGGCGTGAACCTCATCGTGATGCACCCCAGGCTCGATGAGCTGGTGGAGGTCTGCGGGCGCATCAAGGTAAGCCATGTGGTGCTGGCGGGGGGCATACCCAAGAATCCGACCATTCATCGCCTCAAGGAACTGGGCGCGAAGACCATTGCGTTCGCTCCCTCGCTCGCGATGGGGAAGCGCATGGCGCGCTCAGGTGTCGAGGCACTGGTGATCGAGGGGTCGGAGGCGGGCGGGCATATCGGCCCGGTATCGACCTCGGTGCTGGCGCAGGAGATATTGCCCAACCTCACCGAAGTGCCGGTATTCGTTGCAGGCGGCATCGGGCGCGGAGAGGCCGTCGCAAGCTATCTCGAAATGGGTGCATCCGGCTGCCAGCTGGGTACGCGCTTCGTCTGCGCGACGGAGTCCATCGCGCATCCCAATTTCAAAAAGGCGTTTATCCGGGCGCAGGCGCGCGATGCGATGCCGTCGGTGCAGATAGACAAGGATTTCCCGGTCATTCCGGTACGGGCCTTGACGAATCACGCGACACAGGCTTTCATGGAGTTTCAGAAGTCCGCCAGTGCGCGTTATCGCAAGGGGGAGGTGGACAAGGAAACCGCGCAGCTCGACATCGAGCATTTCTGGGCGGGGGCGCTGCGGAAGGCCGTCATTGACGGCGATGTGGAGAACGGTTCGCTGATGGCGGGCCAGTCGGTGGGCATGGTCACGCGCGAGCAGGCTACGCAGGAAATTATCGATGAACTGGTAGAGCAGGCGGTACAGTACCTTGAACAAAAAGCCCCCCAAAAAGCCACCCGTGAAGCGCCGGATAAGCTCCGCGCCTGATCCGAGGGTGAAGCGCCTCAAGCGTCCTGCGGGGAAGGCGGTCGCGCCGCTGCGCCTGTTACGCAGGATCCGCGACATTATGACCTCTACCGATGCGGCGGAAGCGCGCCTCAACCAGATCGTGCATGTGATCGCGCATGACCTGCAGGCGGAGGTATGCTCGGTCTATCTGCTGCGCGCGGGCGAAGTGCTGGAACTGTTCGCCAGCGAGGGATTGAAAGCGACCTCCGTGCACCGTGCAAGGCTCGCGGTGGGCGAGGGGCTGGTGGGGTATATCGCCGCACAGGGACGTCCTCTCTATCTGAAGGACGCGCAGAAACACCAGAATTTCAAATACCTGCCCGAAACCGGCGAGGAGAAATACCATTCCTTCGCGGGCGTTCCCATCCTGCGTAGCCGGCAGGTGATCGGCGTGCTGGTGGTGCAGCACCGCGAGAAGCGTACCTATCTTGCCGAGGAAGGCGAGGTACTCCAGACCATCGCCATGGTGCTGGCGGAGCTGGTGGGTTCGGGAGAATTCATCACCTCGGAGGAACTCAAGCAGGGATCCACGGCGGCACTGTTTTCCAAGCATATTACCGGCATACGATTGAATGTCGGTATCGTGCGGGGGGTGGCCGTTATTCATCGTCAGCGTATGGCCATCACCAAGCTGGTGGCCGATAATACCGCCGATGAACTGGAGCGGTTCGAGAAAGCCGTAGGACTGCTGCATCAATCGGTGGACGCGCTGGCGGAGGCGAGCGGCGTGGCCGAGGACGACGCGCAGCGCGAGATCATCGAAGCGTACCAGATGTTCGCACGCGATCAGGGGTGGCTCACGAAGATCCGCGATGCCATCGATACGGGCCTCACCGCTGAGGCTGCTGTGCGCCGCGTGCAGGATGGCATCAACAGCCGCATGAAGGACATCAAGAACGACTACCTGCGCGAACGCATGCAGGACGTGGAGAATCTGAGCGCCCGTCTGCTCACGCATCTGGCGGGCCATGAGAGCAAGCCGAATTTCGCGGAGTTGCCGGAGAAATTCATTCTGGTGGCCAAGGACATCGGCCCGGCGGAATTGCTGGAGTATGACAGCCGCCGCGTGACGGCGCTGGTGCTGGAGGACGGCTCTCCCACCTCGCATGTGGTCATCATCGCGCGCGCCATGGACCTGCCGGTGATCGGCCGCATCGACCGGGCCACCAGCCTGATCCAACCGGGCGACCCGCTGATCGTCAACGCCGATGCCGGGGAGCTTTATATCCGTCCCGGTGAGGATGTGGAGGAGCGGCTGGCCGAACACATCCGGGATCGCGAGCGCCTGAAGCATTACTATGCCGAGAAGAAGGACGCCCCTTCCGTTACGGTGGACGGGGTGAAGGTGGCGCTCAACGTCAATGCGGGATTATTCAACGACATCACGCAACTCAAGGAGACAGGCGCGCAGGGCATCGGCTTATATCGCACCGAGATTCCCTACATGGTATCCTCCGATTTCCCGGATGTGGACACCCAGACCGAGATATACAGTCGCGCGCTGGCCGAAGCCGGGGACAAGCCGGTGGTGTTCCGCACGGTGGACATCGGCGGGGACAAGCGGGTATCGTACCTGAATGTGCCTGAGGAAACCAATCCTGCCATGGGGTGGCGGGCGGTGCGTATCGCGCTCGACCGTCCCGGGTTGCAGCTCAAGCAGTTCCGCGCGCTGCTGCGCGCGTCGGCGGGAAGGACGCTCAACGTCATGTTCCCGATGATCGCCGAGGTGGCGGAATTCGAGGAGATAAAAAGGCTGCTGGATGTCGAGGTATTACGCTGCCGCAAGGCGGGCGAGAAGCTGCCCGAAAAGATCCGCGTAGGGGCCATGCTCGAAGTGCCGTCCATCGTGTTGCAGATCGCGGAACTTCTGAAGCGTGTGGATTTCGTGTCCATCGGCAGCAATGACCTGCTGCAATTCTTCTTTGCGTGCGATCGCGGTAGCCCCGGCATGGCCGACCGCTATGACCCGCTGTCATCCACGGCGGTATCGCTGTTCCGCTATATCGTGGGCGAATGCCGGCGGGCCAATGTGCCAGTAAGCTTCTGCGGGGACATCGCGAGCCGCCCGCTGGAAGCCATGTGCCTGATCGGTCTGGGGGTGCGCGAGCTTTCCATGCCCGCGCCCAATATCGGCCCTGTGAAAGAGATGGTGCGCCACGTCAATGCCGAGTCCATCGCCTCGTACATGGATTCGCTGCGGGATTCCACGGAGCACAGCCTCCGCAGCCGCCTTCTGGGCTACGCGGCCGACCATGACGTGCCGGTGTAGCTTTCCCACGTTAAACTATTGCAGAAATGGCAGTTTTCCAGTATTTATCCCTCCCTTGGAGTAGGGGGTAAGGGGTATGCCGTTTTCCGGCTATCACAGGCATGGCACGCAGCAGGTGCGTATCGGGCAGGTCGCCGTAGGCGGCGATGCGCCGGTCGTCGTGCAATCCATGACCAATACCGATACCGCTGACGTCGCCTCCACCGCCGAACAGATATATCAACTCGCGCAGGCTGGTTCCGAGCTGGTGCGCGTGACGGTGAACAACGAGGCCTCTGCCGCCGCCGTGCCGCACATCCGCGATGCGCTGGCAGCAAAAGGCTGCGATGTCCCCATCATCGGCGATTTCCACTATAATGGCCACCGCTTGCTGGCGGATTATCCGGCCTGCGCCGAGGCGCTGGCCAAGTACCGCATCAATCCCGGCAATGTCGGCTTCGGGCAGAAGCAGGATATGCAATACGCCGCCATGATCCAAACGGCCATCCGTCATGCGAAGCCAGTGCGTATCGGCGTCAACTGGGGTAGCCTCGATCAGCAGGTGCTGGCGCGCCTGATGGATGAGAACGCGGCGCTCTCCGAACCGCAGGACGCTGCCGTCATCATGCGCGAGGCGCTCATTGTGTCGGCGCTGGAAAGCGCGAAGCGCGCCGAAGAGATCGGCCTCGGCGCGGATAGGATAATCATCTCCTGCAAGGTAAGCCGCGTGCAGGATCTCATCGCGGTATACCGCGAGCTGGCGCGGCGGTCTTCCTATGCGCTGCATCTGGGGCTTACTGAAGCGGGCATGGGATCGAAGGGCATCGTCGCCTCGACGGCGGCGCTTTCTACGCTGCTTCAGGAGGGCATCGGCGATACCATCCGCATCTCGCTCACGCCGGAACCGAATGGCGACCGCGCGCAGGAGGTCATCGTCGCGCAGGAGATATTGCAGAGCATGGGCCTGCGCTCTTTCACGCCGCAGGTCACGGCCTGCCCGGGTTGCGGACGCACCACCAGCACGGTATTTCAGGAGCTGGCCGACAGCATCCAGAAATTCCTCCGCGCGCAGATGCCTACTTGGAAAACGCAGTACGAAGGCGTGGAAGCCATGAACGTCGCGGTGATGGGCTGCATCGTCAACGGCCCCGGCGAGAGCAAGCATGCCGACATCGGCATCAGCCTGCCGGGCACGGGCGAGCAGCCGGTTGCACCTGTGTTCGTCGATGGAAAAAAAGTAGCCACCTTACGCGGCGACCGCATCTCCGAGGAATTTCAGGCGATGGTAGTGGAATATATACAAACGCGCTATGCGCCCAAAGATAAGAAAGCGGCATAAATGAGCAAGCTCCAGCCCGTACGCGGCACACACGACATATTGCCCGAGGAGGGCCGCAAGCGGCGTTTCATCACCGAGACCGCGCGCGAGATCGCATCGCGCTACGGCTTCGATGAATTTGCCACGCCGGTATTCGAGTTCACTGACGTATTCGCGCGCACGCTGGGTGACGTGTCGGACATCGTGAGCAAGGAGATGTATAGCTTCACGGATCGCGGCGGGGAATCCATCACGCTGCGCCCGGAATTCACGGCGGGACTCGCGCGCGCATTCCTCTCGAACGGCTTGCAACAGAACACGCCGGTAAAAGCATTCTGCCATGGCCCGGTATTCCGTTATGAGCGCCCGCAGAAGGGCCGCATGCGCCAGTTCCACCAGATCGACGCCGAGATCATCGGCGTCGCGGGTCCGCAGGCGGATATTGAAGTGATCGCGCTGGCCGACCATATATTACGCACGCTGGGTGTCGCGCCCATCACGCTGGAATTGAATTCGCTGGGCGATGTGGAAAGCCGCAAGGCGCATCGCGCGGCGCTGGTGGAGTATTTCACCGGGCATCAGGCGGCACTCTCCGAGGACAGCAAGGCGCGCCTCACCAAAAACCCGCTGCGTATCCTCGATTCCAAAGACGAAGGCGATCGCAAAATTGTTGCCGATGCGCCGGTGCTGACCGAGTATTTCAACGAAGCGTCGCAGGAATTTTTCGCGGCGGTGAAAGAGGGCCTCACCGCGCTGGGTATCGCCTACACCATCAATCCGCGATTGGTGCGCGGCCTCGATTACTACTGCCACACGGTATTCGAATTCACCACCACCGCGCTGGGCGCGCAGAACGCGGTGCTGGCGGGGGGGCGCTATGACGGGCTGATGGCGCAGATGGGCGGCCCCGAAACTCCGGCCATCGGCTGGGCGGCGGGCATCGAGCGGCTTACGGAGCTGGCGGCGTCAGAGAGCGGCACGAAGCGCCG
>JADZBT010000017.1 GCA_020851915.1 Alphaproteobacteria bacterium
AACAACGCCGCGCAGGTGTGGAACCATACCTTCTACTGGCATTCCATGACCCCCAAGGGCGGCAACAAGCCGTCGGGTGCGCTGGCGGATAAAATAAACACCGACTTCGGCGGATTCGATAAATTCCGCGAGGCATTCCATGCCGCCGGCCTGACGCAGTTCGGCAGCGGATGGGCGTGGCTGGTGCTCGACAAGGGCACGCTGAAGGTCACCAAGACCGGCAACGCCGATTGCCCGCTGGTGCACGGCCAGACCCCACTGCTCACCGTCGATGTGTGGGAGCACGCCTATTACCTCGACTTCCAGAATCGCCGCCCGGATTACCTCAATACCTTCCTGGATACGCTGGCCAACTGGGAATTCGCGGCGGAGAATCTGAAAAAGGCAGGCGTGGCCAAAGCGGCCTGATCGCTTCGCAAATCAGGCCTCTCCCCCACGGGGGAGAGGCCTGTAGCCGCCGCATCACACGGGAATTTTTACCACACACCGCATCGTCCGACGCCCTCCTGCACGGGCGATACGGTCTACGCGCTTTACTTCTTTTCTATAAATTACCATAATTTGCGGGTGCGCGCCGTGGTGCGGCTGTGCCTCTTTGGTTATTGCTCGAAAGGGTTTCATGGCAGATAAAAAATTCAAACCGACGCTGGCGCTTCAAAAGACTCCGGGAGTATCGGTCGCCTCTATCGTCGGCGCATCGGTGAGCTTCCTGCTGGTGATCGGCGCGATAGCGCTGGGTTCCGCGAATTTTCTGGCGTTCATCAGCCTTGAGGGCTTTATGATCGTCATCGGCGGCACGCTCGCCGTAGCGTTTATGAGCTATCAGGCGAATTATGTGTTGCAGGCGCTCTCCGCCATCGGGCTGATGTTCAAAAAGGCGCAGGTGACGCACGAGAACCTGCATCACGACATGATCAGCATCATGTCATGGGCGCGGATGGTAAAGGAAAAAGGCCTGCGCGGGCTGGAAACGAACGCGAAGAACGCCGCCGCGCACGACCCGTTCATCAGCTACGGGTTGGACATGGTGGTGAGCAACTACACGCCAGACGAAATCCGCGCCATGATGGAAACCGCCGCCGAGGCCTATTACAAACGCGATACCACCGCCGCCCGCGTGCTCACCGGCATGGCGAGCCACGCTCCCGCTTTCGGGATGGTGGGAACACTTATCGGCATGGTGATGATGCTGGGCGGGTTCTCGGGCGATATGTCGGGCATCGCAAATGGTCTGGCCGTATCGCTGCTGGCCACGCTCTACGGACTGCTTTCCGCGCGCATGATCTTCATGCCTGCCGCCGCAAAGGTGATGCAGAAACAGGACAACATCAAATTCCGCAACCACCTCATCACCGAAGGCATGGTGATGCTGGTGGCAAACAAACCGCCGCAATTCATCGAAGATCGCCTGAGCAGCTTCCTCAAGCCGGGCCTGTATCAGGCGCATAAAGATAACGCCAAGGGCAAATAAGTAAGGACGAGCGTGGGATTTTTCGACAGCGACCATCACGATGACGAGCGCGGCGTGGACGACTGGCTCATGTCCTACGCGGACATGATCACGCTGATCGTGTGCTTTTTCGCGATGTTCCTGTCCATCTCCGTCCCCAAGCAGCAGAGCATGGAAGAAGCCCGCGAGAACGTCGCGCAGGTGTTCGCCAAAAAGCAGGAAACCCATCAGGAGGATACCGCCCCGGCTTTTGACACGGAGGAAAGTCCCCACATCGTCGCAGGCGATAACGCCGGGGCGGTGAAGAAGGCGCTGCTCGACAGGATGCCCTCCATCATCGACAATTACCGTGATTCCGGGCAGGTGGACGTGCAGCAGGACGGCGACCGCATCACCATCATCGAGATGGACAGCGCGCTGTTCTTCTCCAGTGGCTCCGCAGAGCTGAGTCCTCAGGGAAAACAGATGCTGGCTGCCGTGGGAGAGAGCATCCATTCCGGACAATTTGAAGGGTATAACGTCACCGTGGAAGGACATACGGACGACGCCCCCATCAACACGCCGCAATTCCCCTCGAACTGGGAGCTTTCCGCTGCCCGCTCTGCGGCGGTGGTACGCTATTTCATCGAGTTGGGTGTGCCGCCGACGCAGCTACGCGCCACCGGCTATGCCGACACACAGCCCAAAGTGGCAAACCGCGATTTCAGCGGCAACCCGATACCTACCAATCAGGCGCAGAACCGCCGGGTCGTGATACGGCTGGAAAAACTGGATATGCAGGGGTAGCACGGTTTCGATTTGAGTACTCACTGACAGACCAAGCCCCTCACCCTAGCCCTCTCCCCAAGGGAGAGGGAACGAAGGCTCCTTCTCCCATAGGGAGAAGGCGGGGGATGAGGGGCCTGATGTCACGAGAGTGCGAAAAATCACGTTAAGCGTTTGTAGCAGGATTATCAGCCGCGTCGCTGGCTTCCAGCGCATTGCGGCGGAATTCGAGCGGATTATCCACGAACGCGACCACTTCCTTGCCGCCACCGGTTCCGTTGATGACCAGCGTGCCGAAATCGAAGATGCGTCCGAGGATGGACTGGTCCACCGAGATGCTCTCCCACTTGGAGTGATTCAGCTCCATGGTACGGCGGCGGATAAGTCCGGCCTTGGTCATCACGCGCTTATCGGTGACCGCGATCTCCGTGCAATATACCTGTATCCACGCCTTCACCAGCAGGGCCAGACCAATGAGGGTGAACAGCGGAACGCTCGTGTAGCTGCTCACGCCGAAATCCATGAACAGCCCCAGCACCAGCATGCCCGCCGCCGGGACATAGACGAACCAGTGCACTTTCGACTGAAATTGCACTTTCTCGTCCTTCAGGAGATTCGTCTGAACATAACTCGTCATGGCCGTGTACTCCCTGTTGCTGACCTGATTTTGTGTATATTATACAGTCGGTTTGTTATAGTTTTATGAAAAACGCTAAATCGCCAGCATTTTGGGGCGTTTTTTGTGCATCCAGCGTGCCACCATCAGGCGCGTCAGCATGATGGCCGAGAACATCGAGGCCGTGATGCCGATGGAAAGCGTCACGGCGAACCCCTTTACCGGCCCCGTCCCGAAATAATAGAGCAGCATCGCCGCCAGTAGCGTGGTGATATTGGAATCCAGAATCGTACCGAACGCCATGCGGTAACCGTTCTCCATCGCCGCGCGCGGGGTCTTTCCCAGACGCAACTCCTCACGCACGCGCTCGAATATAAGCACGTTGGCATCCACCGCCATGCCCATGGTGAGCACGATACCGGCAATGCCGGGCAGCGTCATGGTCGCCTGAAGCAGCGACATCGCGGCGAGGATGAACAACATGTTCATTATCAGCGCGATGTTGGAATACACGCCGAAACGGCCATAGACCACCACCATGAACAGCATCACCAGCGCCACGCCCGCAAGCGCCGCGATCTTGCCTGCCTCGATGGAATCCTGCCCGAGGCTCGGGCCTACGGTGCGCTCTTCCAGCACTTTCAGCGGTGCTGGCAACGCGCCGGCACGCAGCAGGAGCGCCAGATCATTGGCCGATTCCACCGTGAAATTACCCGAGATGATGCCACGCCCGCCCAGAATAGGCTCACGGATCACCGGCGAGCTGATGACCACACCGTCCAGCACGATGGCGAAAGGTTGACCGACATTCTGGCTGGTCGTCTCGCCGAATTTCTTCGCCCCCAGCGAATTGAAGCGGAATGATACCACAGGGCTTCCCTGCTCCACCGTCGCACGCGAATCGAGCAACAGGTCGCCGCCCACCATCACCTTTTTCTTTATCAGGGCAAAACTGCGGCCCTCACGCTGCTCAGCTTCATCATAGGGCAGCAGCGCGTCGCCCAGCGGTATCTTGCCTTTGAGCGCCTCTTCCACCGATCCGGAGGTATCCACGAGGTGGAAGGTCATGTTGGCGGTCTTGCCCAGCAGGGACTTGAGTTTCTCCGGATTGTCCAGCCCCGGCACTTGCAGCAGGATGCGGTCGTCGCCCTGACGCTGGATGGTCGGCTCGCGCGTGCCCGTTTCATCCACACGGCGGCGGACGATCTCAATGGATTGCTCAATGACGTGCAGGCGCATCTCTTTCACGGTGCGCTCACTGAAGGCTACGCCGACCTTCCCGCTCTCGGGAGAGGTCACATCAAGCTGCGGGTCCACTTTATGCACCGCATCCTTCGCTGCCTCCTCCTGCCCGGCATCGCGCAGGTCAAAACTCACGGCATTACCGTCCACCCGCAGGTTCTTATACCCGACATCGCCGGCGCGCAGTTGCACGCGTATATCCGCCAGCAGATTCTCCAGTTGCTGACGCAGGTAAACATCGAACTCCACGCCCAGCAGCAGGTGCGAGCCCCCACGCAGGTCGAGCCCGAGATTCACCGTCTTGGTGGGAAGCCACGCATGTTCCGTACCGTCCTCGCGGGCGGGCAGAAAATTGGGTGAGGCGAAAACGATACCGACCAGGCAAGCCAGCAGGATGAGGATTATCTTGGTACGCGAAAAATCAAGCATGGTGGGACAACACTCGCTGATGACTAGTCGTTCGCAGCGGATGTCCCCGCCTTCTTCTTTTTGTCTTTACCCGGTTTTTTACCGTCTTTGGCATCTGCGGGCTCGGTGCGGTTCAGCACATTGGTGACGGAATCGCGCATGACCTGCACGACCGTATCTTCGGCAATTTCCACCTGCACGATCTTGTTCTCGGTGTCCACCTTCTTGACAGTTCCGATCATGCCGCCGCCGGTTACGACCTTGTCGCCACGGCGCAGCCCTTCGATCATCTGCTGATGTTCCTTAAAACGCTTCTGCTGCGGACGGATGAGCAGGAAATAGAACACGACGACGATGAGCACCAGCGGCAACATATTGCCAATGATGTCCTGCTGCGGTGCAGCGGCTGCGGCTCCCGATTCCTGAGCCTGTACGGATGAAATGAGCATGAATTCCTCGATGGTTACAACGTAGGCTTTTGTTTATAGGAAAGCGCCGGCGTTTGCAACACAACCGTCACCCTGCGCGAAGCCTCAGGATGGCAATGGGCACTCAGGATAATACCGAGAGGGGATCCACGGATTTCTTGCCTTTGCGTACAGCGAAATGCAGTTGCGGCCGGGTCACGCTTCCCGTAGCGCCGACGGTGGCTACCGTCTGGCCCTTGCGAACCGTATCGCCGCGTTTCACCGTGATGTCGCCCGTATGGGCATAGGCCGTCATCCAGCCGTCCTTGTGGCGAATGATAAGCAGATTACCATAGCCCTTCAGCTCGTTGCCGACATACACCACCTCACCCGCATCGGCGGCATGAATGGGCGTTCCCTCGGCGGCGCTGATATTGACGCCATCGTTATATGCCCCTCCCTGCTTTGCGCCAAAGCGCGAGATCACCTGCCCCTGCACCGGCCAGAGGAATCCGTCTTTCCCGGCCTCGGAAAGCGCCGCCATCGACGGAGCCGTATCCGTGCTGGAAATCGTGCCCGTCACTACAGGCGCGCTGGTGGTCATAATGACGTCCGCAGGCGTGGTATCAGGAATCGGCTGGCTCGCAGCCATCTCGCGCGGGCTTTCGCGGCCCGGGAGCGTCAGGCGCTGACCGACCTTCACCTTGAGGTCCGCCGGATTGCTGCTGCCGTTCATCTGCGCCAATTCGCGCACGTTGACGCCATACATCCGGGCGATGCCATAGAGAGTTTCCCCCGGTTGCACTGTATGGGTATTCTGGCTCTCCGGTGCGGGGGCCTGCCCCTGTATCTCCTGCCGTAGCTCCTCGTGCAGCTCCTGCTGGTGTTCCGCAGAAAGCGGCGCAGGTTCCGACACAGCGATGCTGCTGGATGCAACAGACGAAACAAGCGGCACGGGCGGCTGCGATGCAGACGGCGTCGCCGGTAGCTCGGAAACGCTGATGGCCGCCATGGGCTCCACCGCGATGTCCGTGGCGGGAGCCGCCGCAGAGGTGCTGTAATCATAATTCGGCGCGGGCGCGTCGCTGTATTCATTACCCGACTCGCGGAAGCTCGCCGCGTTATCGCGCACCGCCCACGAACTGCTGGCATCGCGGCCATAATATTCGCGGCTGTTATCCACGACCTGTGCGGGCGTCTGTGTGCACGCCGCCAGCAGCGCGCTCATCGCCACGACAAAAAATGGGGATATTCCTCGCATCATACCGTCCTCCTATACCACCCTTGCAGTATAGCAAAGAACAGGTGTTATTTTACGGAGAAACAGTATTCTCCGCCATTTTATCCACAATGAAAAAAGTTAATGGTGC
>JADZBT010000018.1 GCA_020851915.1 Alphaproteobacteria bacterium
GCTCGCCGCGCTCATCGCGGAGGAAATCGCGCGCGATGGCCCCATCAGCGTGGCGCGCTACATGGAGCTGGCGCTCGGTCATCCGCAATATGGCTACTATATGAAGCGCGACCCGCTGGGTGCGGCGGGCGACTTCACCACCGCGCCGGAGATCAGTCAGGTGTTCGGCGAACTCATCGGCGTGTGGTGCATCCATGCGTGGCGGCAGATGGGCAAACCCGCGCGCATGCCGCTGGTGGAGCTGGGGCCGGGACGCGGCACGCTGATGCGCGACCTGCTGCGAGCGGCTTCCTCGCTGCCGGAATTCCGTGATGCGCTGGAGGTGCATCTGGTCGAGATGAGCCCCGCGCTCAAGGCCCTCCAGCGCGATACGCTGGCGGAGGAGAACATCGTCTGGCATGAGACGCTCGATACGCTGCCGGAAGGCCGGGCGTTATTTGTCGCCAATGAATTCTTCGATGCGCTGCCCATTCATCAATACGAGAAATGTGGTGACGGCTGGTACGAGCGGAAGTTGGTTCTGGACGCTACGGGGCATCTGGTGTTCACGCGCGCCGCGATGCCTGCGGCGATACGGGAACAAGACGGCGCGAAGGAGGGAGATATTCTGGAGCGCTCACCGCTCTCCACGCGTATCATGGGCACTATCGCGCGGCGGATCGCTACGCAGGGCGGCGCGGCGCTGGTGGTGGATTACGGTTACGGCGCAGGCAAGTGGGGTGATAGCCTGCAAGCGGTGAAAGCGCATCATTACCATCCCGTGCTGGAAGCGCCGGGCACGGCGGACATCACCGCGCATGTAGATTTCGCGGCACTGGCGCAGGGTGCTGTAAACGCGGGAGCGAAGCCGTGGGGGCCCATCACGCAGCGGCAGTTCCTCAACGCCATGGGCATCGGGCCGCGTTTGCTGCAACTGCTCAAGGTGGCGCCGCCGGAATTGCGCGAGATACTTTCTTCCGGCGTGGAGCGTCTGATCGCGATCGACCAGATGGGCGCGCTCTTCCGGGTGCTGGCGGTGACGCCGCTGGCGTGGGACGAAGCCGCAGGGGTCTGGGAACTGTGATGATGGACACAATGCGGGTAACGGCACATAACCTTGCAGCGCTTTCCGGTATCGCGCATGGATTCTGCACGCGCCATGGCGGGGTGAGCACGGGGCGCTATGCGAGCCTGAACACCGCCTATAGCACCGAGGACAAAGCGGAGAACGTTGCGGAGAATCGCAGGCGCATTGCGGAGGCGCTCGGCATGACGGCGCTGGTCGCGGCGTCGCAGGTGCATGGCGTGCGGGTGGTGGAGGTGACGACGCCATGGCCGCGTGAGCATACGCCCGAGGCCGATGCGATGGTGACGCGCACGCCCGGCCTGCTGCTGGGCATCCAGACCGCCGATTGCGCGCCGATATTATTCGCGGATGCAGAGGCCGGCGTGGTAGGCGCAGCGCATGCAGGATGGCGCGGCGCGCTTGACGGTGTGGCGGAAGAAACCGTGGCGGCGATGGAGAAATTGGGCGCGCAGAGGGCGCGCATCGTAGCGGCGGTAGGGCCGTGCATCGGCGCGGAATCCTATGAGGTGGGCGCGGAGTTCCGCGCGGGATTTATGAATAAGAATGCAGGCTATGCCGCATTCTTCTTGACCCCTCCCCCTTCCTCCTACGCCAAGGCTTCGGAGGACAGGGCGGTGGAGGGAGGCAAATATCATTTCGACCTCAAGGGATTCATCGCAGCGCAGCTCGAAGCCTGCGGTATCGCACAGGTGGAAATACTGCCGCAGGACACGCTTGCGGATACTGTGGATTTCTTCAGCCACCGCCGCGCGACGTTGGAAGGGGACGCACGCACTGGGCGGCAGATGTCGGTGATAGGCATCAGGAGTTAGGTGTTGGGCATTAGGGGGGCAGTTAGTGCTTAACGCCTGATGTCTGGCTTCTTGCCGCATCGACGCGCTTCTGTTTCTCCGGGTCGATCCACCAGCAGTCGGTGAGGCCCAGCGCGTATTTGGCCTGTTGCGCGGGCTGGCCGAATTTGTCCCAGTAGATCATGCGGAAGCTGTTGTTGTACCAGTTGGGAACCACATAATATCCCCACAGCAATACGCGGTCGAGCGCCTTGGCGGCGGATTCCATTTCCTCGTAGGTGGCGGCGCGGATGATCTTCTCCACCAGCGCGTCCACCACCGGGCTTTTCACGCCCGCGAGATTCTTAGTGCCCGGCATGTCGACGCGCGAGGAATGCCAGAAATCGGTCTGCTCGTTACCCGGCGAGAGCGATACGCCGAAGGTGTTCACAATCACGTCGAAATCGAAATCGTCGAGGCGGCGCTGGTATTGCGCGCTGTCGATGATGCGTAACCGCGCCGTGATACCGAGGCGCGCGAGGGTGGCGATGTAGGGCGAGATGACGCGCTCGAAGGAGCCGGAATCGATGAGGAATTCGATCTCCAGCGGCGTATCCGTGCCGGGGATGCGGAGCAGCCGGTCTTTGACCTTCCAGCCCGCCTCCTCCAGTATCGCTTTCGCCTTGAGCAGGTTCGCACGATTATTGCCGCTGCCGTCGGTGGCGGGAACGGCGAACGGCTCGGTGAACAACCGCGCGGGTAGCTGTGCGCGATAGGGCGTGAGCAGCGCCAGCTCCGCACCCGTGGGGATGCCCTTCGCTTCGAAGGGCGAGTTCATAAAGTAGCTGGTGGTGCGGCGATAGGCGCCGTAGAACAGTACTTTGTTCTCCCACTCGAAGTCGAAGGCGAGGTTCATCGCCTCGCGTAGCGCGGGATCGGATAGCTTCGCGCGGCGGGTGTTGAACACGAAACCCTGCATACCTGCGGGCTGCTCGTGGAAAATTTCCTTGCGGATGAGCAGGCCGCTCTTGGTGGCGGGGGTATCGTAGGCGGTGGCCCAGATGCGCGAAATGTTCTCCTGACGCGCGTCGTATTCGCCGGCTTTCAGCGCCTCGACGGCGACGGTTTCGTCGCGGTAGTAATCGAAGCGTATGCGGTCGAAATTATGGCGTCCCTTGTTCACGCCGAGATCTCGCGCCC